>JAHENA010000175.1 GCA_024643405.1 Flavobacteriales bacterium
TCTCAGTTATTAAATTAATATTAAACTCCAAGACACTATAATCATCCGTGATTTTTAATGTTTTTAAATAATTAAGACACTTATTTCTAACCATGGCATGAATATATCCCATAAGTGAAGAATCGATATTTATTTTTTGTGAATTTTCCCATAAATAAATAAAAACTTCTTGAACTATGTCTTCACTTGCATCATGATCAAAAAGATACCCATTAGCATAAACAACAAGCGGCTCATAATGTTTAGTAAAAAACTTTTTAAACACTTCTGTATTCCGTTTTTTTATTTCTTCTAAAATAAGGTTCATGAAATTGTTATCAGATATAATTTCAAAACAAATCTAATCAATTGTTTTAATAAAATAATTGAGAATAATGTTTGAATGAACCAAAAACCAAACTAGGTTAACACCTCACAACACTTCAAACAAAAAATCTTTTCCATTAAATTGGGCAGAAAAAAGTTAAAATGTATTTAGAAACACCACTAATACAAATGATATTTGAAGATTATGAATATTCATATCAGATTAGCGAATTTAAGCACTGCAGATAAAATTATTTAAGACAGTTTTATTATAATGCCATAATTTCTGTGTCAAGCCATAACAATCTTTGATTAATCCAATTTTTAAGATAATTAATCTCTGCTGGATAAGAATTCCCTACATAATTATTTGGCCAAACGTATTCATTCAGAACCGGCCATTTTTTAAAATTTGCTTCTGCAGCACCAGAAGTATTGAGTAATTCTGTATAACTATCTATTTTATTTAATATGGCTTGATTTGAAAATGCCCCGCTGCGTAATTGCTGCCAACGCGCCTGTAATTGAACTACAAATGCAGGGTCTGAAAGTAACCGATCCCACCAAAAGGGTATCAGCCAAAAATCTTCGGGGCAGCGCTCATTAAATTTATAGGCCCAAACATTGGTTTCACCACCACCGCAATAATTGGCGTTTCCAAAGGCCAGGTTAAAATCCCAAATTGGTCCCATTTTAAGTTTTTCGTTTTTGTCTTTTGTGAGCCACGTACTTAATCTGTATCCGTCTACATTATTTGAGAGCTCATTAAGTAGGAAGAAGTCTATAAAACTATTGGCGTCTATATATTTTGAATAGCCTTCGTTTGGATCTGTATAATTATCTCCCGCCAGTGCATCTTCAAAATTATTCATATAGTTGGTTATATAATCCTTTTGCTCAGGGGTAATGTCTTCCTCTTTGGGTGTATCATAATTAAAGTAAATTTTTTGCCAGGGTGCAGCATTATTATTTTTAGGCAGATACTGAGACGTTATTGAATTATTTGAAGTATATAAGGTTTCATCCAATCCCGAGGCTTTATCAATTTTTAATATATACCCTCCTGTAAGATCTTCGCCACTGTTTTCATCTACTTTTAATTTATTAATATTTATTCGGTTTGTGTCTCTTTTTAGTTTTTCCATAAAAACATAGAGGCCATTATAAGAGTTATTGATGCTCACTTCTACAAACTTTGTTCTGCTTGCATATCGGTCTATATCTCTTGATAAATCATAAATAAGCATATTTCTAATTAAGGACTTGTCACTATATGGTGCATACAAAATCCAGTCTTCTTCTTCAGGAAAACCAAGTATAGTCACATTAATGCCGTTGCCTGCTGCATCACGTGTTTCCACACCATATTGTTTTTTAGGGAACATTTGTGAAGAAGACCCTCTGATTTCAATGCCTATAATTCCTGAAAAATCAATAACATCCTCCACAGAAACCACCATTTCGGCTGTAATTTTAGGCTCATCTACAATTTCAACCCCGTTGGTTAGGACGCTAATCTGAGGTAATTCAGGTTTAATAATGGGTAAATTTTCATCATCTATTGAAGAATTTTCCTTATTGCAAGTATAAAAACTACTTAAAAGAAACCCAACGAAAAAAAACCTTAGCAACGTTTTCATAATAATTTGGTTTAAACTATAAAGATATTTCAATTTTCACTAGTATCTAAATTTGTGGTTAAATTATTGCTAGGTCATAGCTGTGCTAAAACATCTAAAATATATATACATGTGGCTAATAGATCCTTCATGGAAATAAAAGATTTACTATCTTAGTTTTATAATGTAGATATAGACAATTGTCTATATCCAATTTTTAGCAGAAATCAAATTCAAATGAAAATATTACCCTTTTATCTCCTGACTTTAATCACTTTAGGATTAAATGCTCAAAAACCTGAACTGCAGTTGAAGAATAGAGCACGAGATCTGGGGATTCCATTTGAGGGTACAACTGGGGTATTTAATAATATTACAGATGTGCCTGGGGTAGAAGTTGGATATAAAACAATAATTGAAGGGCAGGGAGAATTAATTGTTGGAAAAGGTCCAATACGAACTGGCGTAACGGTAATACTTCCGCATGGCAAAAAAGATTGTAGAGTCCCTGCTGGAATTTTCTCATTAAATGGTGATGGCGAATTGACGGGATCTCATTTCATTAATGATTATGGCTTTCTCCCTGGAACAGCTATTGGTATTACAAATACAAATAGCGTAGGAATTGTCCGTGATGCCATTGGCGAATGGCAATATCGTAATTTTTCCAACCACGAGTTCGAGGACTTTTCCTTTGGGTTACCTGTCGTTGGAGAAACTTGGGATGGTGAATTTAATGACATTTATGGCTTTCATGTAAAAAAAGAACATGTTTTCGAAGCATTAGATAATGCCAAAAGCGGAGTAATCGAAGAAGGTAATGTTGGAGGTGGAACAGGCAATTGGTTATTTGAGTTCAAAGGTGGAACAGGTACATCATCAAGGAAAATAATTATTGATTCCATTTCTTATACAGTAGGTGTCCTTGTGCAAGCAAACTTTGGTCAACGTGAGGAATTGATGATCGCAGGTGTTCCGGTTGGAAAAGAAATTCAAGATTTACAATCGGTATTTAAATATCCAAGAACAGATGGTTCTTTAATTGTCGTGATTGCAACGGATGCACCATTACTACCAATTTATTTAAAGCAA
>JAHENA010000087.1 GCA_024643405.1 Flavobacteriales bacterium
CCTTCTTCATGAACACGCTCTGCAGTTTTCCAAGCAATTGAATTAGAGTCTAAAGCTCCAAAAATGATTCCCCTCTTTCCTTTTAGTAAATTGTATGACATTTTTTTTTAGTTAGTTTATGATTGTATTCTATTTATTTTAATTTGATTTCAAAGATACTAATTAATTAAGTAATTCTTTAGCATGCGCAATAGCAGAAGACGACATTTCTATACCTCCCAACATTTGTGCAATTTCTACAATCCGTTCATCATGATTAAGTTTCATAAGATTGGTTCTGGTGACCTCATTGACATCTTCCTTATAAACTTTAAAATGAGTATGCCCTTTGGCAGCTATTTGCGGTAAATGCGTTATAGAAATAACTTGCATTGTTTTACTCATAAGTAACATAATATCTCCCATTTTATTAGAAATCTCGCCAGAAACACCGGTATCAATCTCATCAAAAATAATAGTCGGTAATTTTATATATTTTGAAAGCACTGATTTAATTGCTAGCATTATTCTTGATAATTCACCACCAGAAGCTGCCTTTTTTAATTCATTAAACTGCCCCCCTTTATTAGCCGAAAATAAAATAGCAAGTTCATCTTTTCCGTTGTAATAAAAGCTGTCACTTAAATGACATTCAATCTTAAATTGCGCATTGGGCATTCCTAAACTACCTAAAATAGATTGCAATTGCTCAATTAATGCAGGAATTACTTCTGTTCTATTATGATGAATTTGCTTTGCCTTGGCATCTAATTGCCTCTTTTGACTTTCAATTTCAGTCTTTTTCTTTTGAATAGTGCTGTCTAAATTTTCAGTTACAGAGACCTTATCTTCCAAGTTGTTTTTGATGCTTATCAAATCTGAAATTTCACTTACTGAATGTTTTTGCAATAAATTATTAATGCGTAACAATTTTGAATTCACCTCTTCTAAGCGCTTTGGATCTGCTTCTAATGATTCTTGCATTTCATCAATTTCATTAAAAACATCATCTATTTCAATTAAGCTACTCTCCACTCTATTATACAAATCTTCATACTTTGAAGTATAGTCTTTTAATTTTTGAAAATTATTCTTTAAACCTTTCAGCAATATTAAAATCCCTATTTGTTCATCGTTTAAAAGGTGATAAGAATCAGATAATTTTTCCTTAATGTATTCAACATTGCTCAAAGTTTCATTTTCTTCTTCAAGCAATTCAAGTTCTCCTTCTTTAAGATTTGCTTCCGTCAATTCATTTAATAAAAACAAATTATAATCATGCTCCTTTATAGCTTCTACTTGAAAATTTTGCAGTTCTTTAAGTTCTTTTTGTAAGGTTTTATAATCCTTTAATTCAGATTGAAATTGTTCAAGTAAATCATTATTATTTGCTAAAGCATCAATAATTTGAAATTGAAACTCATTACTAATCAACTGCAATGTTTGATGTTGTGAATGAATATCAATTAATTGTTCTCCAATGATTTGTAAACTATTCAAATTAACGGGAGAATCATTAACAAAAGCTCGAGATTTACCCGACGGTAAAATTTCTCTTCTTATTATTGTTATGTCTTCATAATCACAGTCCTCAGACTCAAAAAGGGACTTCAGATTATAATTTGACACATTAAATACCGCCTCTATAATGCATTTTTGGGAACTATCTTTTAAATTACTTAAATCGGCTCGTTTTCCCAGTATTAAAGACAAACCACCAAGCACAATTGATTTTCCTGCACCAGTTTCGCCAGTGATGATAGACAATCCATTGTTGAAATCAACGTGAAGATCATCAATTAGAGCATAATTTTGTATAGAAAGTGATGTTAACAAGTCCGGTAATTAGATTAGAATTTATGAAATTAAAGATAGGTGAGTTTTAAATTCAAAACAACTTAAAACTTAATATTTCTCCATTTACTTGCATAAGTAGGAGCCACTTTCTGCAAGGTTTCTTGAACACTAGCAACATTCACGCTAGGACCATCAGTAAATATTTGCTCGATCTCATCTGACTTAGCATCAAAAAATGTTCTTAACAAAAAGGAATTAGGCCGGCGTCTGTTCATGGTTTCAAATAGTTTGATAGAAGCAGCAATTTTTTCTTTTCCTTCTTTTGCATTATCACTCATTACATCTAAGCCTTCTCTGTGATAACTATACATCACTTCTCTAAACTCTTTAAAGGTAGGAGATAAAATGTTATCAATTAAAGCAAATCTGCTTTGTAAACCATCTTCAAGCTTCCATCCTTTATAATTTTCCTGCTGAGAATAATTAACAATTGTTTGTGCTTGTTTCAAGTAGACATCACCTGCATTTTTAGAAAATGAATCAGCATCAAATGCCAACGCCATATAGACGTGAAATGCCAGAACAGACACCAGATTAGATTCAAATTGCGTAGGGTTAAAAATAATATTTTGAAATTCTAAATACCTAAAAGTAAAATCTTTATCATTTATATTATAGAGCGGCGTACTATAAGAAGACCCATAAACTGGTCTTGAAGATTGCATTTGAACAGTGCCCTGAAATGTTTCTCCACTATAGTCATTTATAATAATAACCATACTACAATTTATTCTTTCTTGAGGCGCAAAGGTTTTGTTTGTCCATTTGGTATTGTTAATAAACTCCGTTAATTGTTTCTCTAAAGTCTTAAAAATTGTTTGATTATCATTACCTGTTTGCCTTGCATTTACAACAACGTTACAATTCAACTCTTGTGAGAAACTAATTAGACTTAACGAGAAAAAAAGAAGAAATAAAATATTACGCATGGATTTGTTTTATGATTTCATTCATTAAATCGGCAGCAACATGAGCTTTAGATTTTAATTGAAATTCGTGAACGTTTTCTCTATCATCAATAAAAGTCACTTTGTTGGTCTCCGATTTAAAACCAGCACCTTTATCATTTAACGAATTTAAAACAATTAAGTTTAAATTCTTAGCTTTTAGTTTGCCTTTTGCATTTTCTAATTCATTATTAGTTTCTAAAGCAAAACCAACCAAAAACTGATGTTTTTTTATGGCACCTAAAGAAGCTAAAATGTCTTTAGTGTTTTCTAATTCTATTGTTAACGCATTTTCTTTCTTTTTTATTTTTTGACTTGCCACATGTTTTGGCTTAAAATCTGCCACAGCCGCTGAAAGAATCGCAATATCTATTTTTGAATAATATTTGTGGGCAGCAACATACATCTCTTCTGCCGAGACCACGGGTACAATTTTAATCAGATTATGAGCAACAGTTTCATTTGTTGGTCCAGAAATTAAAATAACCTCAGCGCCAGCATGAGCCGCTGCTTTCGCTATTTCAAAACCCATTTTTCCACTAGAGTGATTTCCAATAAACCTGACCGGATCTATAGCCTCATATGTAGGGCCTGCAGTAATAAGCACTTTCTTTCCTTTTAAAGGCAATTTGCCTAAAATATCATTTTCAATAAATGTTATAATATCTTCAGGTTCCGCCATTCTTCCTTCTCCTACTAATCCACTTGCTAATTCGCCACTAGTTGCCGGAATCATGATATTTCCGTAATTTTTTAAAACTTTAAAAGACCCCAATGTACTTGGGTGCTTGTACATATCCAAATCCATGGTTGGCGCAAAATATACTGGACATTTTGCTGATAAATAGGTGGCTAAAAGCAAATTATCGCAAATACCACTGGCCATTTTTGACAGGGTATTCGCAGTTGCTGGTGCAATGAGCATTAAATCGGCCCATAGCCCTAAATCTACATGATTATTCCAAACAGGGTTGTCATCTTCATCTGAAGTAAATGATGAGTAAACGGGATTTTTTGAAAGTGTTGATAAGGTTAAAGGGGTTACAAAGTCTTTGGAAGCTGGTGTCATAACAACTTTTACGTTGGCACCAACTTTGACAAATAACCTAACTAATGATGCCGTTTTATAAGCGGCTATACCGGCACTAATGCCTAAAAGTATATTTTTGCCGCTTAATATTGACATAACAAGTTTTATTCCTGAGTATCTTCCTCAGTATTTCGGTAATATATTTTATCTGTTAACCATTCTTGAACGGCTAATGCATGAGGTTTTGGTAATTTTTCATAAAATTTTGAAACCTCAATTTGCTCTTTATTTTCAAAAATCTCTTCAAGACTATCATTGTAAGTAGCAAATTCTTCTAACTTGTCTATTAATTCCTTTTTAATTTCAGAATTAATTTGTTCAGCACGTCTCGCAATTATAGATATAGACTCATAGATGTTTTCTGTAGCCTCATCAACTTGATTTCTGTCATACGTTACAGTATTAACAGGCGCATTGGTTTTTTTTAAATCTATTTTCATTATATATTCTCTTTATTACCGTAATTTTTTAATTCTTCTTCAATTTTACTTGCCATGTCAGTGACCTCTTCTATGTATTTTGAACCAGGGTATGCTTTTTTAAACATCGTTGCGCTCGTCTTTGCGCTATTCAACCTAAATTCCTTTTTACGTTCAACACTGTTAATAGCGAGTTTATATGAGGCATCTAATTTGTAATACAAAGCGTCTTCACGCAATATAGAGCCAGGAAATTCAAATATAAAATTATCAAATGATTTTATGGATGCTTCAAAATCAGAGATATGATCATATTGTTTGGCTATACTAAAAGATTTTAATTCTAATTTATAATCCAATTCTTTAACTAACTTATTCGCCTCTCCCACGTATTCTGCATCTGGAAATAAGTTAATAAATTCCTGAAGCTTTTCAATAGCCTGTTTTGTTTCCTTTTGATCTTTGGTATATGCAGGAGACAACATATAACTGCTTTTGGCACTTAAAAATGAAGCTTCTTCTACTTTTTCACTTTGAGGGTAGCTTGATGCAAAACGCTCAAACTGATAACCAGCTATATAGTAGTCTTTCATTTTATAAAATGACTGAGAATACAAATACATTAGTTTTTCTGCTTGCGGTTTTCCTCTATAACTTGGTACAATTTGTGCAAAAAGTTTATTTGCTTTTTCGTACTTACCTGCGTTATACAATTCTTCACCTAATTTGAACTTAGTGGCTGTATCCTCAGATTTTAAGGCCTTTTGATACTCACTGCATGAACTTAAAGTTACTAGTAATAAAAATATGTAAAGAATCTTATTCATAAATTAAAAAACAGGATGCAAAATTAAGGTTTTATAATGGAATTTAAAAATATAATTTTAATGCTAAAATAAACCTTGATTAATCTCAATCATAGGGTTTAAGTTATATTTAACTTTTAACTGATTCTATGGCATCAAAAAGCTTATAATCAAGAATCATTTGGCCATTTTCGTTATAATAGTAGGCTTTTACAAATTTGTAATCTAATTTTATTTCATTTAATACATAGCTATGCATTTGATGCACTTCTTGATTAAAGGACTCATCGTAGTAACTTATCATAACCAATAACTCACCATGTTGTTTGATTAAATCATTATTAGAAAATTCAAAAAAAGGGCTTTCCTTATCCAATTCATGAACAATAGTCCATGTTGTTGGCAAATAATTAATGGTATCTCTTTCCAAATTAAGTGCATAAAAACTATTTTCATAATCACCCAAATTATTTTGTTTAGAGAGCGATAAAGTCACTGCAATTTTAGGATAAATCATGACCGTTCTTCTGCTATTAACAAGCCTAAACATAAGTGCTCTGGTATGATTAAAATCTCTTAAAACTAAATGTTTACTAAACCTTATGGCAGCTTTTGGTTTTGAAAACCGACCATATATTAAACCAGTTACAAATGCAAACAACATTAATCCTAAAAAGGCTTCAATGGAAGACACAATCCCACTCGCGATACCAAGTGGTGACATTGAACCATAACCAACTGTGGTAAAAGTTTGCATTGAAAAGAAAAAGGCATTCAGAAAATCGTTTAAAACATAACCAGTAGAAGGAACAATTTCTTCAATACCAAATCCTATATATATAAGGGCGAAAAGGGCATTAATTAAAAAACCAACCAAGAAGGTTAACATAAAAAAATGCAACCAGCTTATGTTTACCAAATAATGATAAGCGTCAGATAATCTTCGAGGTTTATTTAAATGCACTAAATTAAAAGATCCATCCGCATTCATCATACGCTTCGCATGCTGTGATGACGTATTTCCTAACCCAGGATCCTTTATTTTTTTTCCCAACTTAAAAGTTTGCTACAAATTTTCTAATCTTGTCTTTCAAATGGTTTGAAGCAGGAACTAATGGCAATCTAACAGAGTCTCTACATAAACCCAAAACTTCAAATACTGCTTTAATTCCAGCAGGATTATTTTCTTCAAAAATATATCCAATGACATCCATCATCTTATAATGAATCGCGTATGCCTTTTTGGCATCGCCATTTAAACCTAGATGAATCATATCAGAAAACTCTTTTGGAAATGCCTGACCTATGACAGAAATAACACCAGCACCTCCAGCTAACACAACGCCTAAAGCTAAATCATCATCCCCTGAAATCACTAAAAAATCTTCTGGTTTGTTTTTAAGTAATTTTAAATATTGAGCCACATTATTACCTGCTTCTTTTACCGCAATGACATTTTTAAAATCATGGGCTAATCTTAAGGTTGTTTCTGGCTCCATATTTTTTGAAGTTCTCCCGGGCACATTATATAAAATAACATCAACAGGTGACGCTTCTGAAATTGCCTTGAAATGCTGATAAAGTCCTTCTTGAGTTGGCTTGCTATAATAAGGAGATACTGATAAAATAGCATCAAAAATACTTAAATCTGTATCTTTTATTTCTTCAATAACTTGAGCCGTATTATTTCCTCCAATACCCAAAACCATAGGTATTCTGCCTTTGTTGGCTTTTGAGATGGTAGCAATAATTTCCTTTTTCTCTTGTTTAGTAATCGTTACGCTTTCACCGGTGGTGCCGCAAACAACTAAATAGTCTGTACCATTATTCACATTAAAATTTACAATATTAGCCAATGCATCATGGTCAATGCTTAAATCTGAATTAAAAGGTGTGACTAATGCGACGCCGGTTCCAATAAATTTACTACTCATTTTTAGTTTTATTTAATATTTTTAAATATTTAAAAAGTTCATTTTTAAATGTGTCGAATTCATTTAATTTAGTTTGAACAATTAGATCATTTAAACGACTATCTGGTTGAAAAATACCAATTTTAAATTGTGCTTTTGATTTTGCTGTTATTAATTTCAATTCTAATATATCTTCCTCATAATAACTAATTAAAATGTCAAAATCAGTATCTAAAAATGATTGTAATTCAACATTATGAATAGTTCCATTCCAACCAAAATCCTTTTGATCAAACCAAATATCCCAGGAATTTGGCTTTTCTTTACTTTCACTTGAATAAGCAATTATTTTTAAATTAAAAGGATGAATATCTAATTTTTCAGCTAATTTCCTAAATAATTCAAAATCATCAATCTCATTGAGATGCATTATAACCCCTAAACTTTTTATCTTACTATCGCTAACATTAACTTCACGACTTGATAAAATTTTGTCTAAGTGCCTTATATTAGATTTTTCTTTAAAAACCTTTAAAATCATTTATCTTTATGCTTTGGACAAAGGTAACAAAAGTACTTACAAAATATTTGTAAAATTTATTAGTTTAAATTATGAACTATAAACAAATCATCTTATCACTACTTGTCTTAACTGCTATTAGTTGTAAAGAACAAAATAAATATCTATACAGAATTGAAGGACGACAAATTTCTATTAATGATAGTCTTCAATCTAACACAGAAATTGAGGCTTTTATAAAACCTTTTAGAGAACATATTGAGAAAGACTTAGATAGTGTGTTAGCTTTTGCTGTTGACACTTATTCAAAAAGTGACGGCTATTTAAATACTGCTATTGGAAATTTCATGGCTGATGCCGTTTATGAGCAGGCAAATCCTGTTTTTAAATCGAGAACTGGAAAAGATATTGATCTTGTTATTTTAAATCATGGCGGAATTCGTTCTATAATTTCAAAAGGTAATATCACTTCTAGAACTGCTTTCCAGCTTATGCCATTTGAAAATAGCTTAGTTGTGGTTGCACTCAAAAGAAGCCAAATAGATAGTTTAATTAACTTTTTGGTTCAAAACAAAACAGCACATCCTATATCCAAACTTAAATTATCTGTAGATGAAAATTTTAATATTGTAAGCGCTACAATTAAGGGTAATATTTTAGATACAAATAAAACTTATTATGTTGCAACCAATGATTATTTGTTTAACGGAGGAAATAATATGACCTTTTTTAAACCTAACGAGGGATTATATAATTTAGATTATAAAATAAGAAATGTGCTTATTGATTATTTCAAAAAAGTTGATACCATTAATCCTGTGATTGATGACAGATTTATACAAATTAAATAAAAAGATTAAAAATGAATCGTAGAGATTTTGTACAACAGGCCTCCATTGGAACAGCCTTAATTTCGCTTGGAGGCATCGGTTTATCGTCTTTTACATCCAGTACAGCATCAAAAAAAATAACCATCCTTCATACGAACGATGTACATAGCCATATTGATCCTTTTGGCCCTGAAGATGGCCGAAATGCCAATAAAGGTGGTATAGCAAGAAGGGCTTCACTAATTGAATCCATTAGACAAGAAAACCCAAATACTTTATTACTGGATGCTGGTGATATTTTTCAAGGGACTCCATATTTTAACTACTATGGTGGTGAGCTTGAATTTAAACTTATGAGCATGCTAAAATATGACGCTGCTACTATTGGCAACCATGATTTTGATAATGGCATCAGTGGCCTTTATGCACAACTACCGCACGCCAAATTTGATTTTTTATCGGCCAATTATGATTTTTCAAATACTGATTTGAATACACATGTTAAACCCTATAAGATTTTTGAAAAAGACCATATTAAAATTGGAGTTTTTGGTATTGGAATTGAGTTAAAAGGATTGGTTGACCCTTTTTTATATAAAGAAACCAAATATCTTAACCCTATTGAAATTACTCAAGACATGACAAGAATATTAAAACAGGAGGAGCAATGTGATTTAATAATTTGTTTGTCACACCTTGGATATCAATATAAAAATGAAACCAACAAAATAAGTGATTTAACCCTTGCTACCGCAACTAAAGATATCGATTTAATTATTGGCGGTCATACCCATACATTTTTACGGAAACCTACCATTGTTAAAAACTTTGAAGACAAAAACATGCTTGTAAATCAAGTTGGATGTTATGGAATTAACTTAGGCAAAATTGATTTTTATTTTGATTCAGAAAAAAACAAGACTGCCAATGGTACTTCAATAATTGTTTAAACTAAGATATTTTTTGTAACAAATTTTTCTTCCTTAGGAACCTGAATTTTAGGGACTTTATTGTATTCAATAATATAGTTAAAGAAGAAGAATAAACCAATAACATGCAAGATTCTGTCAAGCATTATAAAGCTCCAATGGTATACATAATATTGACTTACATAATTAAGAATATCACTAAAAACAAAACTTAGAGCCATAATCAAAAACAAGATGGACAATTTTGTTTCTGAATTTAAATAAACTCCAAAAGCAATAATTACTAATACTATTAAAGAAATACTTTTCATTCCAAATAAAAACACCTCTAAGCTATCGGGTATAATTGATTTTAATATTTCATAAATGGTATATAAAAAATACATATTAATCAAAATAACCACCGCCAAATAAAGCGTAATAACCTTGTTAAACTCGACTAATTTAAATTTTGGAATCATAAAACTAAGCAAACACAAATAACTTAAAAAGTACATCACACTAGAGGCTTTAATAAAGGTGTCATTTGAGAAAAACATGGAAGCCGAATCTCCTAAAAAAGAATACAATATAAATAATATAAAAGGTACACTTATTGTTTTATCCTTTATAAAGAAGAAAATTAAAAAAACTGGAACAAACAAAGGTTTTGTAGAATTTAATAACAAGGCTTCTTCACTAAAAGTTCCTACAATATTCAACACGATTAAAAGAAACAAGGCGCCTAAAAACACCTTATTGATTGTAAATTTAAAAAGACTTTTCATAATTCAATTACATAAGCTAGGTTAATCAAATATAGTGAATTAATTATTTTATTCGATGTAATTAATATTTTTATCGTTGTAATACCATTATTATTAACATTTAGTAATGACGGATTCTATAATGCTATTTGCACACTGCCAATTCGATAAATAAAAAAGCACAAAAAATACTACAACGAAAATGTACCTTTCTTTACGATTACAATCATTAGTTTCAATGAGATTAATTAAAACATTACGATTCAAATATATTGTTCATCCTAATTGTTTTTAAATATGTACGAATGTTACAATAGGGCTATCTGGAAGAGAATTAGAATAGGTATAATTGTGTTAATAGCCAGCATATTCTATTAATTCCTAATATACTTTAGATGGGGAGCAATTAGTATTTAGGGGTTATTGGTAGAGAAATAAACATGACCTATTTTGCATAACTGCCCTATCACATTTTTGCTTGAGGTAATCATTCTTTATATTTATAAAAAAGATATTCCCTGTATGTAAAAATAAAATTAAGAAGCCAACTGATTAACTTCTTCATTGCTTAATTTTGATTGTGTAAAATAAAAATAAAAAGCCAATAAAGTCAGAGTAGTTACTAAGAAATTTAATAGATTTTGCTGGGCCACATACATATATGCAACTCCGATAACTTCTGAAAAAACAATCGCCATTGATCCTAAAAAAATCAATAAGGATTTTTTATCATCTCGGTAAAAATAATTTAATAATGAAGCAGTTAGTACTAAAAGCATACTTACATTATACGCAATTTCAACAAAATACTCATTGGTCATTCCAACATATGGGTTCACAATATTCTGCAAAACATAAGCTATATAAACATTTAATATTGTTAACACGATTAAATGTAATTTAAAATTTCTTAAGATGTGCTGAAATGAAAGTGATTTTACAATTTTTATAAATAGTGCCATATAAGCGAATATATATAAACCATTACCTATATAATAAAAGTAAGAATATGGTATAAAATCAATAATAAAAATCATTAAGTCTGAAACAGAATAACAAATCAAAAATACAGAAAAATATAAATTAGGCTTTTTGCTACTTTGAAAGTAGGCTATGCTAATTA
>JAHENA010000088.1 GCA_024643405.1 Flavobacteriales bacterium
TTATTCCATCAAATCTATATGCCTATCGTGATAACCTAACAAATATAGAACGCCATCCAACCCTATGCTAGATATAGAACTTTGTGCATTTTCTTTTACAGTTGGTTTAGCATGAAATGCAATCCCTAGTCCTGCAAGATTAAGCATTGGTAAGTCGTTTGCGCCATCTCCCACAGCAATTGTTTGACTGATATCTATACCTTCTTTTTTGGCAATTTCTCTAAGGTACTCTGCTTTTTTATGACCGTCAACAATTTCGCCAATATAGCCACCCGTTAAAACACCATCTTGAATTTCTAATTCATTGGCATACATGTAATCCATACCCAATTCTTTTTGTATGTAATGTCCAAAATATGTAAAACCTCCTGATAAAATAGCTGTTTTAAATCCATAACTTCTTAAAGTATCAATAAGTCGCCGCGCACCTTTAGTTATAGGTAGATTTATAGCTACTTCATGCAGTGATTCTTCACTCAATCCTTTTAAAAGTTTCATCCTTCTTTTAAAACTTTCTTTAAATTCAATTTCCCCTTGCATCGCCAATTCTGTAATCGCTTTTACTTCATCACCAACCCCAGCCAATTCGGCCAATTTATCAATAACTTCAGCCTGTATTAAGGTAGAGTCCATATCAAAACAAACCAATCTTCTATTTCGTCGAAAAATGTTATCCTCTTGAAACGCTATATCCACATCCAATTCTCTTGAAATTTGCATGAACTTTTCCGTAAACTCAGGTTTATTATCAATTCTACCTCGAATGGAAAGTTGGATACATGCTCTAGGATATTCCTGCTCTTTTACAAGACTTAAACGACCTGTTAATCTTTTAATAGAATCTATATTTAAATTCTTTTCTGAAATAATCTTGGTAACTTCTGATATTTGCTGTGCCGCTAGTTTTTCTCCTAAAATGGTAACTATGTATCTGTCTTTACCTTGAAGTCCTACCCATTTTTCATAATTCTCAAGAGTAATAGGTGTGAATTTAGCTTTTATTCCAAGCTCATAAGATTTAAAAAGTAAATCCTTTAAAACGGTGGCAGAATTGACTCCAGATTCCACTTCAAACAATATTCCTAAAGATAAAGTGTCATGAATGTTTGCTTGTCCAATATCTAACACTTTAGCATCATATTGAGCCAAAACACTGGTTAAACTCGATGTTAATCCTGGTTTGTCTTGCCCTGATATGTTAAGTAGAAAAATCTCGTTAGCCATAATTTATTATTACTTTTTTAAAAGCCGTAAAATTGATTATTCTATATGAGATATGAAAATTTTTTTAAACTTAAAATAAACTAAATAGAAATATTTAAGATTTACTTTTTTCAATATTAAAAACTATTTCACGAATCTACTGTGCCAACTTTCACTTGCAGGAACTTCCCAGTTTTCTTTAAATTCAGCAATATTATTTACCAAATTATTGAAGACAATGGTATTTTTTGACACCGCTTTTTCCTGTGCCATTTTTCTAAAATCTGTTAAAGTTTTATAAGCAATAAACTCGCCTTGCTTATATGAAACATTCATCTTATCTAATAAATCGACTGAAAAATCTTTTTCTAATTGCTGTATAAAATGAACCGAAGCATCTATTGAACAACCAGTAGCATGATTCAAGTTTTGATTCAAACCAATAACTATAAAACGCTTATATTTAATACAATAACCAGACTCTAAATCTCCACCATGAGCCGTCCAGTTTTGAATGAATTCCTTTAATCTTGTCTCAAGCTCTTCAATTTCTTGTTCTGAAAATGAACGATTGGCTTGGTATATCCAAACTCTGGATTCGTCCGGTAATGTATTAAAATCTACTAACATTAATTTTTATTACTTTTTAAAATTCGTCTCGGAACAATAATTCCAATTCCTAGTCCTACTAATAATCCTAAATCAAAACCATTCCGGCATTATTTAAATAAGAATTCAAAAACATGCCAATCTACAAAATAACAGTTCCAAAAATTCTTACTCGATTCATCATAAATTTCATAAATCTTGAGCATTGGCTATCAGTTCTGCGATGTCCATAACTTTTACATCACCTTCTCTTTCTTTTACTTTAATACCATCTGTCATCATGGTATTACAAAATGGGCATCCGGCAGCAATAATATCTGGTTTTATTTCTAAAGCTTGTTCAGTACGCTCAATATTGACTTCTTTATCTCCTTTTTCGGCATCCTTAAACATTTGTGCACCTCCTGCCCCACAACACAATCCATTCTTTTTACAGTTTTTCATTTCTATGAGTTCTGCTTCAAGTTTGGTAATCAGATCTCTTGGAGCTTCATAAACATTGTTGGCTCTGCCTAAATAACATGGATCGTGAAAAGTAATTCGTTTTCCTTTAAATTTCCCACCTTCGATAGTCAATCTTCCATCATCCAACAAACTCTTTAAAAACTCCGTATGGTGCATCACATCATAATTACCGCCAAGTTCTGGATACTCATTTTTTATAGTATTAAAACAATGTGGACAAGCCGTCACAATTTTTTTAATTTCATAAGCATTCATTACTTCTATGTTAGTAACAGCTTGCATTTGAAATAAAAATTCGTTGCCTGCACGTTTAGCAGGATCACCTGTACAACTTTCTTCTATACCTAAAACAGCAAATTCTACCTGAGCCTTATTTAAAAGTTTCACAAAAGCTTTAGTGATTTTTTTTGCCCTATCATCAAAACTACCAGCACAACCTACCCAAAATAAAACTTCTGGTTGCTTGCCTTGAGCCATAAATTCAGCCATTGTTGGCACTTTTAGTAATTCGCTCATTTTTATTTTGTTTTTTTGAGTTTGTTTGACTTAATCATCAATGTTACTTTTCATTTTTCCAATTAAGTCTGTCCATTTGATTGTAAGGCCATGGCGCTCCATTATTTTCAATATTCGTCATCATGTTATTTAATTCAATAGGTGCTGCTGATTGTTCCATTACTAAATAACGACGCATATCTAAAATAATTGACAACGGATTAATACTAACAGGACAAGCCTCAACACAAGCGTTACAGGAGGTGCAAGCCCATAATTCTTCTCTGGTAATATAATTATCTAATAATTGTTTTCCATCCTCTACAAAGGTTCCCTGATTCGCATCCAGATTTTTACCAACTTCTTCCAATCGGTCTCTGGTATCCATCATAATTTTTCGAGGCGACAATTTTTTACCAGTCTGATTAGAAGGACATTCACTTGTGCAGCGCCCACACTCTGTACATGTATAGGCATTCAATAGTTGAACCCAATTTAGATCCTGCACATCACTGGCTCCAAATTTGGCGGGCATTACTGCACCTTCAGCCGGAGCGGCAAAGGGATCAACATTTGGGTCCATCATCATTTTCACCTCTTTAGTCACAGCTTCTAAGTTATCAAATTGCCCTTTAGGCTTTAAACTGCCATAAAAAGTATTTGGAAACGCTAAAAGAATATGCAAATGCTTTGAGAAATAAAGATAATTTAAGAAAACTAAAATTCCTAAAATATGAATCCACCAGGCTGTTCTTTCAATGATATGCAATGAATTTTCAGATAAGCCATCAAATAACGGGGTTATATATTGACTCATTATGTTGCCTGAATTCATAGCTTGAAAATGAATATCAGTGGCATTCATAATCAAGAATAAAGACATTAAAACCATTTCAAAATATAAAATGTAATTCGCATCATTCTTTGGCCAACTAGTCATTTCACTTTTCCAGAAGCGTTTTAATTTTAATATATTTCTTCGAATCCAAAAAATAATAACAGCAACAAAAACCAGTACAGCTAATATTTCAAAAGAACCAATTAAAAAACCATATAAAGCACCAATAGAAGAAAACACTCTATGTGTACCTAATAAACCATCAATAATTATTTCAAGAACTTCAATATTTATAATTACAAAACCAACATAAACAATAACATGTAATAACCCAGCAATAGGACGTCTGACCATTTTGCTTTGTCCCAGAGCAATCATAGCCATGTTCTTCCATCGTTGTGATTTGTTATCACTTACATCTATATCTTGACCTAATTTAATATTACGTATTAGTTTTTTTACATTTTTAGTAAAATAACCAACACCAATAATTAGTGCAATAGCAAAAAGAATATTTGGCAAATAATTCATGGATTATCAATTAATTTCTTATTCCTGATAAGGTATTTCCTTTTTTGATAAAACTCTAAAATAACGTTTTGGATGCAGTTTAATATCCTTTAATAACGCCTCCATTTCTTTAGTAGCTCCTTCCAAGTTTTGATACAATGCTTCATCTTTAAGCAATTTACCCATGGACCCTTCACCATTATTTAGCTTAGTAAGAAGATTGTTTACATTGGTTAAAGTAGCATTTAAAGATTCAACGGTAGTACCTACTTTAGCTTCTTTTAATTCTGAAGTCATAACCGCTAAATCATTACTGGTTGTTTTAAAATTATCAAGAATGGAGGTTATATTCTTATCATTTTCAGAAACCACGCTATTCAGCGAATTTGCTAAATTTTTAAAAGACTTTAAAGTTGCATTAAGTTCAGCAATTGTTCTTTTCAATCCGGCATCAGACTCATCTATAACAATTTTATTAATATTTGTAAGCAGCGTATCTGTAGATTTTAAGGTCGCATTTAAATCTGTACTTAATCCGGAAAAGTTTTTTGAAAGACTTGTAATGAGTCCTACTTGAATTTCAGATTCTAAAACATCTCCCGGTTTTGCTATGGCACCATCATTACTAATAATAATGGCAAGTGCATTGCCTCCCATTAAACCAGTTTCATATAATCTGATTTTACTGTTTACCGAAAATTTCAACTGGTCATTAACAGAAAAAGCGATTCTAGTTTTACCAGTTTTGAAATCATAAACAATATCCTGAATTTTGCCAACTGTGTTGCCTTTAACGGTTACAACAGAAGAACTACTCAACGCATTATAATCAAATTCAGTGTAGTAAATATTCTTTGGTTCAAACAGGTTTTGCCCTTTTAGATAATTATAACCAAAAATAAACAGGAAAATTCCCAATAATACTAGAATGGCAGTTTTAATCTCTTTTGTTATTTTCAAGGTGACTTTATTTTTTATACAAACAAATTTAAAATAAATTTAAAAAGAATAACCTTAATTAGCCGTTGTTTTTAATGCTTCTGATATAGGAATTCTTTTGCCATCCTTAAAAGCAACTATAAAACTTGATTTATATCCTTTTAATTTAGCAATATCTTCTAATTCTAATATTTTATTATAATCGTATGAAGACCCATAATAATACTTATAAAGATTATTTTCTTTCTCATAAGAAATATCTTCTAGCTGATTAAAATTATAAGGTTTTGGGTCTATTTTTCTAGAACCAGCAGCTATTTGCACTTTATAAATAACATTTGCACCAATAGGATTGATGATTTCAGGTTCAGTTTTAGTTTCAATTTCAGTTTCATGAGCTATCTCTTCAACAAATAATTCATCACCTACATTTTGATCTAAGTTCTTTTTGTAATTAATAATAGCCTCAGTAATTGAATTGGAAATTTCATTTTGCCCTTTCCTAGAATTTAAATAAGCACCTTCAGAAGTATTAGTTATAAAACCTGTTTCAACTAAAACACTTGGCATAACCGTTTGGTGTAATACGATAAAACCCGCTTGTTTTACACCACGATCTTTTCGTTTCAATTTATTAGTAAATTCATCTTGAATTAAACTTGCTAATTGAATACTTTGATCTAAATATTCTTCCTGGGCTAAGGTTAGACCAATAACAGCTTCCGGTGAATTAGGATTAAATCCTGCATATTTTTTTTCATAATCCTCTTCAAGATATATTACCTCGTTTTCCGCTTTAGCTACATCAAAATTTGTTTTATTTCTATGAATTCCTAAAACATAGGTTTCAGAACCTTCTGCCTGTGTATTATGGGCATTACAATGTACCGACACAAATAGGTCAGCTTTAGCCCTGTTGGCTATTTTGCCTCTTTCAAATAAATCAACAAAGACATCTGTTTTTCTAGTATAGATCACTTTTATGTTAGGATTTTTCTCTAGTTCTGCCCCAATATCCAAAACAATTTTCAAAGCGATATCTTTTTCAATATAGCCATTTTTTGTAGGTCGACCAGGATCCTTGCCCCCATGACCAGCATCTAAAACTACTATAAATTGATGTGATTTATTTTCACTTGAATTAATAAAAGAAGAAAATATTATAACAAAACTAAAAGATACGAAAAGTATAAAATTATGCGTTTTCATAAGGGTTTTAATGACTTAAAAGCGAGTTTATTTTATTTTAAATTTTATTTAATAAAGAAATAATCTCAAAAAAAATATATGTAATTTTGACTTTTCAAAAACCGAGCCATACTTTTACAAAAATACATTTAAAAGCATTGCATACAAACAACTTTAAACTACTTTTTGCATTAAGTTTTACAATGTTTATAAACATGTATAGCTTTAGCCAAGATATACCAAAAAAAGGCTCTATTATAAAACCTGTAGTTGAGGATAGCATTGTTCCAGATAAAAGAGATTTACCCAAATCTGACGTTACCATAAAAGTACAAGACTCCATTATAAAAGATTCCACTAAGACCAAAAAAAAAGAACTTTTAGAGCATATTGTTGACTATAAAGCGACTGACTATACTTCATTCAATCAAAAACTGCAGAAATTATATTTATATAATGAAGCTGAGATTACCTATGGGGATATGAATATTAAAGCAGGTAATATTACTATAGATTACAGCAAAAATGAGGTTTATGCCAGAGGCATAAAAGACTCTATCGGCGAATATTCACAAGCACCCATTTTCACACAAGGTACTAACGTGGTGGAGCCTGATTCTATTTTATTCAATACCAAATCTCAAAAAGCCCTTATTTATAATTCAAAAACAGAACAATCTGGTGGAACAGTCATTGCTGAAATTACTAAAAAAGAAAATGATTCCGTATATTTTATATCTAGAGGAAAATACACCACGGCCCAAGATTTAGAAGATCCAGAATATTATATATTATTAAGAAAAGCTAAAGTAGTACCCGGCAAAAAAATTGTGACTGGGTTAGCTAACCTATTTATTTATGATGTACCAACACCATTAGGCTTACCTTTTGGTTTTTTTCCTCAATCAGAAAAACAAACCTCAGGAATTTTATTTCCGACATTTGGAGAACAAAATCAACGTGGTTATTTTTTACAAAATGGTGGCTATTATTTTGCCATTAGCGATTATGTGGATTTAGCAGTTTTAGGTGATTACTATACAAATGGCAGTTATGGTTTTCGATTTGAAAGCAACTATGCCTTGCGTTATAAGTTTAGAGGTAATTTTGGGTTTCGCTATGAAAATTTAATTGCCAGTGAACGAGGTTTTCCAGATTACTCTAAATCAACTGTTTACAATTTAAGGTGGTCGCACAGTCAGGATGGAAAATCAAGTCCAAATTCTCGATTTTCAGCATCTGTCAACTTGGGAAGTAGCACTTATTACAGAACCTCCATAAATCAAATAAATACTGGGAGTTTTTTAAATAACACTTTATCCTCCTCTGTTTCCTATTCCAAAGCTTTTCAAGGCGACCCGCAAGTTAATTTCAGTTTAACGGCAACACACCAGCAAAATACGAATACGGAACAAATCAATATGACACTTCCAACCTTTCAAGGTAGTGTTGGAAGAATATTTCCTTTTGCTCCAAAAACCGGGTCAAAAAAAGGAATTATTCAAAACGTTAACCTGCAATACAATTTAAGAGGAGAAAACAGAATACAAACTACTGATTCCTTATTCTTTAAAAAGGAAATGTTTCAAGATGCAAAGGCTGGCTTTCAACATACTATTCCTCTAAGTACCAATTTTAAAGTCTTTAAATATTTTAGTTTAAGTGCGAGTACTAATTATAATGAAGTCTGGACTTTTAAAACTATTGAAAAATCATTTGATCCAACTATAAATAAAGCCGTTACAGAAACTGTCAATGGCTTTGATTCCTATAGAACCTATAACTTCAGTACAAGTTTAGGGACTACTATTTATGGAATGTTTGATTTTAAAAAGGAAGGTAAAGACCCAAAGATTCAAGCTATTAGGCATGTGATGAGACCCTCTATTAGCTACAATATAAATCCGTCTTTTGATAAGTATTATGATTCCTATGAAGTAGTTAGTGCCGACGGATTAACAACAACTGATGTTGAATATTCGAGATTTGAGCAAGGCATTTTCGGTGTACCAAATAAGAATTTTTCCAGTTCTATGGGCTTGTCATTATCAAATAATTTTGAGGCTAAAGTAAAAGATAAAGATAGTACGGCAACCGAACCAAAAAAAATCACACTTCTTAATAATTTAAATTTTTCCACATCCTATAATTTTGCTGGTGATTCTTTACAATGGAGCCCTTTAAGAATGACAGGTGGTACCCAACTTTTTAAAAATAAAATGAGTATCAATTTTGGAGCTACATTTGATCCATATGCCCTAGATAACAACAATAATAAAATCGCTGATTTTAATATAAATAATGGTGGTAGTTTGTTTAGACTGACCAGTGCAAACCTTACTTTGAATTATTCGCTATCAAGTAAAGATAATAAGGCGGATGACAAGAATAAAAATGGTATTGAAGAAAATATGAGAAGCGGCGGACGCGATGATGGCTTATTTGGTCTGCCGGATGGTTATACAAGTGACAGATTTGACGAAGGAAATAAGGGTGAAGATGAAGAAAAAGTGAGCCAGTTTTATAATTTTAAAATACCCTGGAGTTTACGGATTGCTTATGCTGTTAACTACAATAATTCAAGAAGACAAAATGAAATTTCATCGCATTCACTTATGTTCTCGGGTGATATTGAGCTTTCTCCAAAATGGTCGGTTGGCGCTTCGTCTGGTTATGACTTGAAAAATCAAGGATTTACTTATACACAATTACGTTTTGAACGCGATTTATTAAGTTGGAGAATGAATTTTAGCTGGGTTCCTTTTAGTTCAAGAGCATCCTGGTATTTCTTTATTGGAATTAAATCGAATATCTTAAAAGATCTTAAATACGATAAGAGAAATCAACCAGATCTTCAACTTTAATGTTTTATTATAAAAAATTAATTACTATGAAAAAAATTATCATGACTTCTAAAGCTCCTGCTCCTATAGGTCCTTATAATCAAGCCGTTTTAAGAGGAAATACCTTATACACTTCAGGTCAAATTGCTTTACATCCTGAAACCGGTGAATTAGTTTTAACTGATATTAAAACTGAAACACAACAAGTGATGGAAAACATGAAAGCTGTTCTAGAAGCCGCTAATATGACTTTTAATGAGGTTGTAAAAACAACCATATTCATTACAGACATGAATGATTTCGGTCAAATAAATGAAGTGTATGGTAGTTATTTTAATGAAAATGATGCTCCAGCTAGAGAAACTGTACAGGTAGTAAGATTACCAAAAAATGTGCATGTTGAAATTAGTATGATTGCCGTTAAATAATTTATATAAGAGCGCTATTATCTTTAGGCGCATATTTAATTAATAATTCTTTAAGCTTGTCTGATTCTATAGGTTTTGCTAAAAAGTCATCAATGCCTGCCTTTTTAGCGTTTTTAATATCTTCTTCAAAGGCACTGGCAGAAACCGCTATAATTGGCACCTTATGCTTCGCGTATTTTTCACTAGCTTTAATAAGTTTTGTAGCTTCGTAACCATCCATTTCAGGCATGAAAATATCCATAAATACCATGTCAAAATCAAGAATATTAAAAAGCTTAACTGCGTCTGAACCATTTTTAACAAAAGTACAATCGGCTCCTTGTTGCTCTAATAAGAACTTAATAACCTTTTGATTCATTTTATTATCTTCTGCAACTAGGACATTATATTTATAATCAAACTGATTTAATAAAATTGGGCTAGGCTCTAATTTTTCACGTTTTAAATTTAGGGTTTTTTGAAGTTGAATACTGAAATAAAAAATGGATCCTTCATTTTCCTTACTTTCCAATTTTAGTTCACCACCCATTAATTTGATAAGTTGAGAAGAAGCAGTTAGCCCTAAACCAGTTCCTCCATAATAATCTGTAATAGAGACGTGGTTATTTTCAGAATCTTCAAAAATTCTTTTCGCTTTGTCTGGCGGTATTCCAATGCCTGTATCTTTTATGTAAAAAGTTACTATTTGATAATCATCCGGACCAACAGATTGATCTATTACTAATGATACTTTTCCTGAGTTTGTAAATTTAATGGCGTTACTCATTAAATTGGTAATAATTTGTTTTATTCGTTTGATATCACCAAGCAATAAAAACTTTTCCTTTTCATCTGCTAAAAACTTAAATTCAAATTCAAGACCACTATCCCAGGCCTCATACTCAAAAACCTTTACTAGTTTGGATAAATCAGATTTTAAATCAATAGCGGATAATTCTAGTTCTATTTTTCCTCCTTCCACTTTTGAGTTATCAAGTATCATACTTACCAATTGCATCACATGCTCTGAAGAATATTCGGCAATTTCCAATTGTATCTGCTGGTCTGTGGTAAGTTGGCTTTGTTTTAGCATATTAATCATTCCCAAAACAGAATTTAAGGGAGTTCTAATTTCATAACTCATGTTAGCTAAAAAAACAGATTTATACTCGCTAATTTTTATAGCTTCTTCCAAATCTGATTCCAATCTTCTGACCTTTGTTTTTAATATTTCAAAAGACTTGTCTAAACTATTCACATCATCAATTTTAGATATCAATAGCTTGTCATTATGAACATTTATATTGTCCATTTTAGTCTTTAGTCTACTAAAATCTTTAGTCATTCTGCGTGCCAAAAAATATGCTACTACGAGCAGCAGAATGGCAATGAGCACAAATAAAATTAATCCGTTATTATAAAGATCTTTATTTTTTTTTTGGGATACTGTGTTTAATTTATTAATCAAGGAATCAATCCTATCATTCAAATTTGATATATTATTATAAGTAGAATCTAATAAATTTTTTAAAGTTGAATTTTGAATTAAATCAATGGCATCAATTATTTCGATAATGTCATTATCAAAATTAAGAGCATAGTTATTTATGTCTTTTTCAATACTAATTAATTTTTCTTTACTTGAATTTAA
>JAHENA010000015.1 GCA_024643405.1 Flavobacteriales bacterium
TGCCTCTTTAGTTACTTTATCTCTTAATTCTTTATTTCCACTTAAGCTTAATGCTTCATAAACTTGAAAATTTGTCTTTTTTGCAGATTCGCTTTTTAAAGCACTTGGCGCAAATAGTGTATTCATAACACTGTGCATGTTTGCACTTATAATGTGTATAGGCCTATCCAGAAGTCCGTTTTTATGAAGGGCTTCCTTAATAGTATCCGCCCAGATTTCACCATGTATGTGATGCCCCAATCGTTCTCTTAATACGGGACTGAAAGTTACGGTACGTTTGTTATTGTTTATTTGTTCTTCAATAGCTAATTTCCCCAACCAATAGATAATATGCAATAAGCGTTCAGGCTGAGAATCTGTAGCGAAATCTTCATAAACATCTTGCAATTCATTAAAGGTTCTACCTAGGATATTAGCCATATGTGTAATGGCAATTTCCCGTTCTTGCTGAGTGAGCTTTTTTCGAGATAAAACAGCGTTCTCAAGTTTTATCCAATCTCTGGTAGTTGAACCAATCTCATCAATCAAGACCCGTTTACTGATTTTATGCGATTCAACAAAAAGAAAGGTAAGGTGTGTTAAAATATCATAGATTTCCGATCTGCCTCGCGTAATTTCAATATTCATTTGTTCAGAATCTATTCTATAACAATTACGCCTTCTTTTTTCCGGAATAATGGGTTTAAAATGTGAATTTGAATAGCCTTCGTCACTCGTTAGGTTTATAAAAGTGCATTCTTCAATGCCTTGAGGAAGTCTTTCTATAACATACAACAACCCGCTTAATTCTGCCTTTTCTTCACCAATAGAGCCATAAATTTCAGGACGTAAAAGAAGCAATGATTGCCTTAATGTTTCGCCAGAAATACCCATGGGTTTGTAAAACCCTCTGTTAAACAGATGGCGCATAGTGATATACATCCGTTCAATAGCATTTGAACTTTCTTGCGCACGAGTACGTTCATGTCTCTTTTTCTCTTTCATGGGCTATTTTTATGTAGCAAAGATACTACAATTCAACTAAATTTAACTGTGTGAAAACCTCAACAATATTTCTGTCATTGGACAATCGGGGCATTTTATTTTGTCCGCCCAATTTCCCTATTGACTTCATGTATTCTTGAAAACCGTCTTTTTTCACCTTAGTAATTTTAAGAGGTTTCAAGACTTTTCCTTGAATCAAATCAAAATAATAAGCATTTTGTTTTTGAAGAGATTCATCTATTTTTCTCTCTAAATTATCCAAATCACGCGGTTCATTCTCAAATTCAACAAACCACTCGTGATAAGGCAATCCCTGTTCTGGTGTTATTTGTGGCGCCACCGTAAATTCAGTAACCCTAATATCAGTATTATTAGTCGCCTCTAACATTGCTTGTTCAACTTCTTTACCAATAACATGTTCTCCAAAGGCTGAAATAAAATGTTTAATTCTTCCTGATACTATTACTCTATAGGGTTTTAAAGAAGTAAACTGCACGGTATCTCCAATATTATAAGCCCAAAGACCTGCATTGGTAGAAATAATCATTACATAATTAACATCTATCTCAACATCTTTAACAGTAATGCGTTGTGGGTTCTCGTTAAAAAATTCATCTGCCTTAATAAATTCATAAAAAATTCCGGAATTTAACTGCAGTAACATGCCTTTTTCGTTTCGTTTATCCTGAAACGCAAAAAACCCTTCACTTGCAGGATATAATTCAATGCTATCAACTTTTCTTCCGATTAGATTTTCAAACTTTGCTCTATACGGCTCGTAATTCACACCCCCGAAAATAAACAGATTAAAATTTTTAAAAATATCACCCACCTTTTTACCTGTTTTTAAATGCAATTTTTCAAAGTACATTTGGACCCAGGATGGAATACCTGAAATGATGGTCATATTCTCAGGTAAAGTTTCTTCTACAATAGCTTCTACCTTTGTTTCCCAATCTTCAATGCAATTGGTTTTATATGAAGGTAATCTGTTTTTTTGAAGGTATTTAGGAACATAATGCGCCACAATTCCTGAAAGCCTACCTAATTGTATGCCGTTTTTTTCATCCAGAATTGGACTCCCTTGTAAGAAAATCATTTTTCCATCTACAAATTTAGTTTTTCCAGTTTCGTGAATATATAGCAGAATGGCATTTCTTGCCGACTCGATATGATAAGGCATGCTGTCCTTTGTGATTGGAATGTATTTTGAACCTGAGGTTGTGCCAGAAGTTTTTGCGAAATAAATTGGTTTTCCTGGCCAAAGGACATTTTCTTCTCCTTTTACAACTTTTTCAACATAAGGTTTAAGCGCTTCATAATCTCTTATAGGAACTCTCTTAATAAAGTCTGAATAAGAGTTTATACTAATAAAATCGTGATCTTTTCCAAATGTTGTTGAAGCCGCTGTACTTATTATATTCTGAAACAGTTTTTCTTGCGTTTCAATCGGGTTGTTCGCCCATTTTTGAGTCCGTTTAAAGATTATTTGTGCAAATGGTTTTGCTAATACAGATTTTATTGACAACATTATTTGAAATCTATAAAGTTTGTTGGGTTAACGGGATAGCCGTCGTTCCAAAGTTCAAAATGTAAATGAGGTCCTGTTGAAAGTTCACCTAAATTTCCTGCAGTCGCTATAACTTCTCCTGCTTTAACCAAGTCTCCTTGTGATTTAGTTAAAGAAGCGTTGTGTTTATAAGCCGAAATTAATCCATAGCTATGTTCTATTATAATAACATATCCCGTTGTAGCCGTCCATTCAGCAAATACCACCACGCCGTCAGCTGTTGACTTAATCGGGGTGTTTTTAGCTACTACAATATCAACCGCATAATGCTTTTCTTTTAAGTTATAGGGCTCACTTATGGGTCCGTTAGCGGGCGGGAACAACACAAAATTTGTAGCAGATGTAGCAGATTCAAATAAGTTGTATTTATCTTCCTTGTCAACCTTTTGTCTGAGAAGCGAATCTTCTAAAATGGGATTTAAATCAACCTCACTGGCTTCAAGCTTCACAGCCTGAATGATGGAGTCTCTATTAAAATCAACTACGCTTTGGTCTCCTTGTAATACTTTTTTAATTGATGCATAATATTTTTCATTCATTAGGAAGACCTGTTGTAATGAATCCGTTTTATAATTTAACTCTGTTGCTTGTCTTTTTAAAGCGGTTGAGGAATACCCGGGAATATATTCTCTTAATGGGGTAAACGCAATTAAAACCGTAGTAAGTACAATTAAAATGATAGTTGACAAGGAAGCCAAAACAAAAACATTCAATCTATTAAGTTTAAATGAAATCCGTTCCTCAAAAGTTTCTTCATTAAGCACAACTAACCTGTACTTGTCAAGGAGTTTGCTGGTAATTCTTGTAGGATTCTTTTTATTTTTGCTCATGTTGAAAACAAAATTAATTAAAATTATCGCATAAGCCTGTGCTCTTGGTATTAATCTTAATCGTAAAACGATATAATTAAACTTTAATTATTAACTTTGCTCTTTAAATATAAACATTATGAACTTATACATGTTACCGTTAGTAATTGGAGCACCTCAGATTATTCTAATTGTAGTAGTTGTTTTATTATTATTTGGAGGGAAAAAGATACCTGAATTAATGAGAGGACTTGGTAGCGGCATTAAAGAATTTAAAGATGCCAGCAGAGAAGATGATAAAAAAGACGATAAAAAAGAAAAAGAATAATGACTTCTTTTAACAAAAAAAGCCTGCACCGTGTGCAGGCTTTTTTTGTTATCTTTTTTAATTATTTATTTGATTTTAATTGATTTAATGATTGCTTCAAGCTCAAACATATAATCTCTTTTTTCAACAGAAGGTGCAAAAACAAAACCCTCTATAATAACCCACCTGTTTTTTGTTTTATCCTCAATAGCATAATTTATAAATGGCCCTGACATAAAAGCGTTTTTAACATCCCAGAGTCCTTTTGTTTCTAACGTAGGTTTATTATCCAGAGTAGTTTCAAAATGAAATGGTGTATAGGCGTTTTCTGTTATCATATAAGACCCTTCAAGTGGTCCAGGAATATATTTTTCACCAATAGAATCTCTTACCTTAATAATGGTGTTAACAACACTATCGCTGCGCTTAATAGCATCATAAGGTAATTCATATAGCATCAAATTCATTGACCCTGTCTTAATATCCTTTCTTATCCAGAAAAATGAATTGTCTTCTTTAGCAACTCTGTATGCTGTAGGAAACTTGATACTCACGCCTAATTTATCTTCAATAGATTGGTCATTGTGTAATGACAAATTTATACGTCTTTGTTTTTCTTGAAGCTCGGTGCTTTTGAAAGCATCAACTATTTTAGAGGCATTTTTTGTAATTTCAACAGTAATAGCCTCTTTTGTCGGTCCTGAAATGACAACTACCCGCTGTGGTTTAGCATAGACATCATCTAAAACAGAAAGTCCTGTATTATTATTTAATTCAATTTTTAAAATCGTCCTGTTTTTTGTAACAAAACCGCTAAAAACTGAAGGTGGAATTTGATTCATATTAAACATAGGTTCATCTTGCGGCAAACCATCAACGGTAGTTGCTAATATAGTTCTAATAGCTTCTCCTACACTACCACTCCACATATCATTATCAACCACTATTGAAATATTATTAAGGTTTCCGGACGAATCTGATATTATTCTTTGATTTTTTGAGTTTTCATCTCCACAAGAGAATGCAAGAAAGATCAATAAAGCAATTAAAAAAGCATTTTTCATAATTAATTAAAGTTAAAAGGAACTTATCCTTTAGATATTTTAAGTTTCATTCCTGGTTTTAAATGATTACTACTAATATCGTTCCAATCTTTAATATTTTGAACAGAAACTCCAGAAAATTTTTGAGAAATGCTCCATAAAGAGTCGCCTTCTTTAACAGTGTAGTAGGTCACATTGTTTGGATTAAGATTTACTGAAGTGCTTGCTTTGCTTGTTGAACTTGCGGGAGCATATGGCTTACTCGGATATATTGTGAGCCTTTGGCCTATACTTATGTTATTACTTCTTAAGCCATTCCATTGTTTAATTTGACTCACTCTTACCCCGTATTTTCTTGCAATTTTACCTAAAAAATCACCAGATCTTACCCGATAGATTGTTTTACTTTCGGCTTCAAAAAACTGAGGCAAGGGTTTTTCTCTCTTATCAAATTCAGCTTTAACATAGGCATATATTTGTTCTTCATTATTTACGAAAGGCCCTATGACATTTCTTGGTAAACGAAGCGTGTAATTTTCATCTTTTATATAAGGAATGATATCCAGTTTATATGACGGATTTAAAAACTGAAGTTCTTCAATCTCAACACCCGTAACTTCTGAAACCTGGTCAAGAGTAATCATTTGTTTCACTCTGATAGTGTCAGTTTCTTTATATACAAATTCCGGTTTAGCTTTGGTAAATCCATGCTCTTCAGCATATTCAAAAATATACATAGTAGCTAAAAACGCCGGTAAATATCCGGCTGTTTCACGCGGTAAATTATGCCTGATGTTCCAGTAATTTTGATAACCTCCAGAGCGTCTTATAGCTTTTGTAACATTTCCCGGCCCTGAATTATACGCCGCCAAAGCCAAATCCCAATCGCCAAATATTTCATATAATTTTGATAAATATTTTGTAGCTGCTTCTGTTGATTTTATAGGGTCACTTCGTTCATCAACATAACTACTAACATCCAATCCATACATTTTTCCTGTACTATACATAAATTGCCACAATCCTGTAGCGCCCACTCTTGATTTTGCCCTGGGCTTTAAAGCAGACTCTACAATCGCTAAATATTTAATTTCTAAAGGGATGTCATGACTGTCTAATTCCTGCTCAAATAAAGGAAAATAATAGGCGCTAAGCGAAATAAGTCTTTGAAGGGATTCTCTTCTGTTTTTTAAATAAGACTTAATAACGCTTTCCAATCCTGGATTGTATTCTACATTAAAAGGAGTTTTTGTGTTTAAAACTTTCAGCCTTTCCTTAAGAATCTCGGTTGAAAGTTCAGGATAGTCCACTTCTTCAAAAGTAAGTTCTGAAATTGATTTTGTAATACTGTCATACAAATCATTGCCATACAACTCCTCTAACCATTTTTCATCAATGGTAGCAGCGTGGTCATTATCTAAAAAACTTAAAGCCGAAACGCTGTCTATCTCGGCTTTAATTATCTTACTAAGATTTTCGTTTCCATCAATTAATGAATCCGAAATCTTTGCTTTTTGAGAAACTGTGGAATCCTTGGTCTGTCCTAATGAAAGTCCAATATTCGCTATTAAAAATATATATAAAATTCGCAATGCCATGATTTGAGTTTAATTTATTAGTGAACGATGGGATTGCTAAAATCGTATTTTTTAGTTTAAATATAAAATTTTAAACGTTTTATTCCAAAATAGCCGCGATACCCGGTAATGTTTTTCCTTCAAGGCTTTCTAGCATAGCGCCGCCGCCGGTACTCACATAGCTTACTTTCTCTTCAAAGCCAAATTGTTTTACCGCCGCAACAGAATCTCCTCCACCAACTAATGAAAACGCCCCGTTTTTAGTTGCTTCTGCAATTGAATTTCCTAAGGCTATGGTTCCTTTTGCAAAACTTTCCATTTCAAAAACACCTAATGGTCCATTCCATAAAATGGTTTTGCTTTTCATAACAATATCATGAAAAATAGCGATAGATTTTGGTCCGGCATCAACACCTTCCCAGCCATCAGGGATTTTGTCAATATCCACTATTTGTGTGTTGGCATCATTACTAAACTTATCAGCTGCAACAACGTCTACAGGAATATGAACTTGTACGTTTTTTTCTTTTGCTTGTTTTAAAATATCTAAGGCCAAATCCATTTTATCATCTTCACAAATAGAGTTTCCTATTTTACCACCTTGAGCTTTTACAAATGTAAAAGACATACCGCCACCAATAATTAAATGATCCACTTTATCAAGAATATTTTCAATAATAGTGATTTTAGAGGATACTTTTGCACCGCCAAGAACTGCTAAAACCGGTTTCTCTCCTGTTTTCATAACTTTCTCAATGCTTTCAATTTCTTGAGCTAATAAATACCCAAAACATTTGTGATTAGGAAAAAACTCTGCCACTATAGTTGTAGAGGCGTGTGCTCTATGGGCAGTTCCAAAAGCATCATTCACATATATATCACCCAACTTTGAAAGTTGTTTAGAAAAAGTCTTGTCTCCAGCCTCTTCTTCTTTATGAAAACGCAAGTTTTCTAACAATAATATTTGACCTGGTGCAAGACTTGCTGCAGCTGCTTCTGCTTTTGCTCCAACACATTCATCAACAAATTTTACTTCAACGCCTAAGATATCTTCCACTGTTTGGGCAATATGTTTAAGTGAATATTTGTCCTCAACTCCCTTTGGTCTTCCTAAATGTGACATTAAAATACAGCTTCCACCATCTTCTAAAATCTTAATAATCGTAGGTTTTGCAGATACAATTCTAGTCGCATCTGTTACTTCAAACTTTTCATTTAAAGGCACGTTAAAATCAACTCTTATAAGAGCTTTCTTGTTTTCAAAGTTAAAATCATTAAGCGTTTTCATCTGTTTCTTTTTAATGTTCTATGTTTTTTTAATTGTAAGCTCTCATACATTTTTTACTGATAAACAATATTTTAGAGCTCTATCTATGTGGCAAATGTAATTAATTAAAAAACGCTATAAAACGTGTTTTTTTACGAAAACGATTGAAGTGATAAAGAATTATAAAAAAACTATATTTGCTTCATGCTTTTTGAAGATATATTAGGTCAAGAATACATTAAAAAACATCTCACACAAAGTGTAGATAACGGCAGGATTGCTCATGCCCAATTGTTTATTGGACCTGAAGGCAGCGGTACTTTGCCAATGGCTATTGCTTATGCCCAATATCTGTTATGCTCAAATACAAACGGAGAGAATACAGCCGGTAATCAAGCCTGCAATTTAAAATTTAATAATTTTTCTCACCCCGATTTACATTTTGCTTTTCCTGTAACTACCAGTGATAAGGCTAAGAGCCGTCCTGTATCTAATCATTATATGGAAGAATGGCGCCAACTTTTAAATGAACAACCTTACGGCAATTTATTTGATTGGTACAAACTCCTTGGAGTAGATAACAAGCAGGGACAAATTGGGGTAGATGAAGCCTTAGAAATTGTGAAGTCCTTATCATTAAAATCATATGAAGGAGGTTACAAGGTTATGTTAATTTGGATGGCAGAAAAAATGAATCGTGCCTGTGCCAATAAACTATTAAAGCTTATTGAAGAACCACCAAATAAAACCGTTTTTATTCTGATAGCTGAAGATGAGGGGCAAATTATAAACACGATAAAATCGAGGTGTCAAACACTTCACTTTCCGCCTTTATCAGAATATGTTATTAAGTATGGGCTGGTTAAAAATTATGGTTTAGACGAAGCTGTCGCTACCAAAATTGCGCATCAATCAAACGGCAATTTTAACAAAGCTTGTGATCTCATTTATCAAGATTCTGAAGATTTACAATTTGAAGAATGGTTTGTTTTCTGGATTAGAAGTGCCTTTAAAGCCAAAGGAAATAAATCAGCCATTCATGATTTAATTAATTGGAGTGACGATATAGCTAAAACTGGTCGCGAGACACAGAAGCAATTTTTATTGTTCTGTTTGAATTTTTTTAGACAAGCTTTGTTGTTAAATTATAATGCTTCTGAACTAGTATATCTAGAGCCTAAAACGGACACCTTTAAATTGGAGAAATTTGCGCCGTTTATTCATGATGCCAATATTATGGAAATAAGTAACGAAATTCAGGATGCTATTTACCACATTGAAAGAAATGGGAATTCTAAAATTATCTTAACTGATTTATCCATTAAACTTACGCGGCTACTTCATAAAAAAACAGCTTAGTGTCAAGACTTTCAAAAAAATGGTTCGTTATAATTAATCCAACTTCCGGCAATGGAAAAAGCAAAAAGACATGGCCTAAAATAAAAAATCTTCTAGAGTTGCGTGGTTTGGATTTTGACTTTGCGTTTACAGCGTATTCTGGTCATAGTATTCTATTAGTTCATCAGGCTATTGAAAATAATTTTACCCATATTATCTGTGTAGGTGGCGATGGAACTCTTCATAATATAGTAAACGGTATCATGTCTCAAAATAAAATTCCTTCTAATAGTATCAATGTTGGAATGATTCCCATTGGAACCGGCAATGATTGGGTTAGAACACATCAAATTCCAACGAATATAAAATCTGCTATTGACACTATTTTAAAAGGAAATATCAGTACCCAAGACATCGGGAAAATAGAATTATTAAATCATAAAACTAAACCTGTTTTTTTTAATAATTTAGCAGGAATTGGGTTTGATGCTTATGTGGCCGGAAAAGTATATAAATACAAGTATTTAGGGGCATTCGCTTATCTTTTTGGGGCTTTAATTGGTTTGTTTTCTTTTAAAAATTTTAGTGCAACAGTTTCTGTTGAGCACCATAAATATGCCAATATAAACTTAATGATTCTTGTAGGGTTATGTAAATATTCTGGCGGCGGAATGAGACTAACAGAAAACCCCAACCCATTTGATGGCTTATTTGATATTAGCATGGCCCATAATTTAACAAAAATGGAGATTATTAAAAATTTAGGCCGTCTATTTAATGGAAACATAGTTTTTAATAAAAAGGTTTCTACACTTAAAACAGCAAAAATTGATGTAAAAGTGAATAACAATGACTCACTATTTGTTCAAGCGGACGGTGAAATAATAGGATCTGGACCATTTAATGCAACCATTATTCCTAAAGCCTTTTCGTTTTATTCTTAAAATAAAAAAGGCATCAATTTTAATTTGATGCCTTTTAACAACTTATATATCAATTGTTTAATCTTATTTTTTGTACTCTTTATTTAAAGCATCTAATATGGTTTGTGTTAAATCATTTTCATCTGTACCATATAATATTGTTGCAGAAGCATCACTAGTTCCTAAGATATAGGTATAACCATTTGTTTTACCATAATTTTTAACAAAATCCTTTACTTTAACAATTAAGGTGTCTATTTCGGTTTGAAAAGCTTGCTGAATTTCTTGTTGTTCAGCTTGCATTTGTTGTTTTAAATATTGTTGTTTCTGGCCCAGCTCTTGATATTTTTCTTGCTGCGCTTTTGGGCTCATGCTGTTCGCTTTTTCTTGAAAAGATTTGGCTTCCATTTGAAAGGCTTGCCCTATACTATCTGCCTTTTTTTGAAAAGCAGCATCTTTTTCCTGATATCTAGCTTCAAGATCTTTTTTACTTTGATATTCATTAATAACTTTACCATTATCAACGAAACCAATTTTTTGCGTTTTTTGGCAAGAAGTAACTGCTACCAGAAGCAATACTACATAAAATATATTCTTCATTTTTTTTCTATTAAAATTTGAACAAAAGTAGGAAAGTAAAATAATTAAACAGAGAATTCTATCTGTTTTTGTTGTATAAGAAAATCTTATAGAAAATTATCTTTTGAATTGATTTTATTTATTTAAAACTCATTGTTTTAAGGCGATTTAAGACGTTCAAATTAATTTGTAATGTGAATTATTGCCGTTCTAGATTATGGTTTAAATACGCTTCTTAAATTTAAACTTTATCCTTTTTAATACAATAAATTAAGGAAGAATATTCCTTTGTAATAATAGCCTTCATATTTGAAAAACTTCCAATCACAAAAGCTGGAATTAGTTTCATTTTTCCTGACTTATATTTTTCCGAAAGTAGGCTAACATAAAAAGCATCAAAAAACATTGGGTAGGTTTTTATGACTTTCATATTTTCCAAAGAAACTAAATTATTTATCGCAGTTCTGGAAAAATGCCATAAATGTCTGGGTACATCAAAAGCGGCCCAATAGTTTTTATAATAGCTTGCATCATAACTTTTATAATTGGGTACGGCAACAATTAAAATTCCATTCGGCTTTAAAAGCTTATTGAAAAGGGACAACTGTTCTTTTGTGTTTGGTAAATGTTCTAGTACATGCCAAAGTGTAATCACATCGAAACTCTGCTTTTTGAATTTTGAAATATACTCAGAATTAAAAACTATATTATTTGTTTTTCTATTAGCAATGTATCTGGCCTGCTCATTAGGCTCTATGCCAAAAACAGTCCACCCCTCTTTTTGAGCTTCTTTTAAAAAGTCACCTGTACCGCATCCAAAATCCAGAAGACTCTTGCCTTCTTTAGAGTTGGATTTTATAATTTTCAATTTTCTTTTAAGAGCAATTTTTTTTACAAACTGATATGCCTTTTCAAATAAAGTTCTTTGCGAATCAGTATGTGAAATGTAGTCATCACTTTTATAATAGTCAGGTAATCTACTTAAAGTAGGTTGAGGTTGCGTTTCTAAAAAATCAAAAGACTTGTTATAAACTAATTCAAAGGATTCTCCTGAAACAGAATAATCCTTAACCTTTAAGTAGCTTGTTTTTTTCACAAATGAACAAGTTTTAAATAATTTGATTTTTAAATTAAATTTTGTTCCACGTGGAACCATCATATTATCGTCCCATATAAACCAACAATACAGAAATGTCATTTGGGGACACGCCACTTATTCTGGAGGCCTGAGACACGGTGGTTGGCTGAATCTTTTTAAGTTTTTCTCTCGCTTCAAAACTCATGGATTTTATTTGAGAATAATCAAATCCTGCAGGGATTTTTACATATTCTAATCGACTTAATTTATCCGCATTATTTTTTTCTTTCGAAATATATCCCGAATATTTCACTTGAATTTCTGCCTGCTCAATTACTTCATCATCCAAATCATTCTCATTGATATATGTTTCAACAGCGGCAAACTTTCTAACATCATCAATTGTAATGTTTGGTCTTGAAAAGATTTTAAACATTTTATCAGACTGTTTAACCAAGGCGGATCCTTTAGATTCCAAAACAGGATTTGCTTCTTCGGGCTTGACACTTGTGTTTGCGAAAAACGTGACGAATTTTTCCGCTTCACTATGTTTTTGTTCCATACGTTTCATTCTCGCTTCACTCGCTAAACCTAACTCATAGCCTTTGGGTGTTAATCTTAAATCCGCATTATCTTGTCTTAATAAAGTCCTGTACTCTGCCCTTGAAGTAAACATTCTATAAGGTTCTTCTGTTCCCTTTGTTATTAAATCATCTATTAAAACACCAATATACGCCTCGTCTCTTTTTAAGGTGAATGGCTCCATTTCACTAACCTTTAAACTAGCGTTTATCCCAGCCATTAATCCTTGTGAAGCGGCTTCTTCATAACCCGTAGTTCCATTGATCTGACCAGCAAAATATAATCCTTCAATAATTTTAGTTTCTAAGGTGTGTTTTAATTGTGTTGGTGGAAAATAATCATATTCAATGGCATATCCAGGTCTAAAAAACTTTACATTTTCAAAACCCACAACGGAACGCAGCGCTCTAAATTGAACGTCTTCTGGTAGTGAGGTTGAAAAACCATTAACATATACTTCCACAGTATTCCATCCTTCCGGTTCAATAAACAACTGATGCCTATCCTTATCTGCAAAGCGATTGATCTTATCCTCAATAGAAGGACAATACCTGGGGCCTAAACTTTTAATTCTACCATTAAACATAGGCGACCTATCAAACCCTTCTCTTAACAAATCATGAACCTCTAAACTAGTATAGGTCATATAACAAGAACGTTGTTCTTTAAGCGGGTTTGTAATATCTAAAAAAGAAAATTTTTCCGGCTTCTTGTCCCCGGGTTGTTCAATCATTTTAGCAAAATCTAGTGAGCGACCATCAACTCTCGGTGGAGTGCCCGTTTTCATTCTACCAGAATCAAAACCTAGGTCAACCAATTGCTCAGTCAAACCAGTAGAAGCTTTTTCACCTGCTCTTCCCCCGCCAAAATTCTTATCTCCGATATGAATAAGTCCATTTAAAAATGTTCCATTCGTGAGTACCACTGATTTAGATTTTATTTCTATACCCAAAGATGTTTTAACGCCTGCAACTTTATTATTTTTAATAATTAAACCACAAGCCATGTCCTGGTAAAAATCTAAATTCGGTGTTTTTTCAAGTAACAGTCTCCAGTCTTCAGCAAAACGCATCCTATCACTTTGAACTCTCGGACTCCACATTGCAGGTCCTTTTGATTTATTAAGCATCTTAAATTGAATAGCAGACGTATCACTGACAATACCGCTATAACCTCCCAGCGCATCAATTTCTCTGACTATTTGCCCCTTCGCAATTCCGCCCATCGCCGGATTGCAAGACATCTGTGCAATATTTTGAAGATTCATGGTGACAAGAAGTGTTTTGCTCCCCATATTCGCAGAAGCAGCTGCCGCCTCACTTCCCGCATGACCACCACCTACTACAATCACATCATAAATATCGTTAAACATAATTCAGCCCTGAATATAATTAGTTCATTACATTAATAATTGTTCCACGTGGAACCACCCAAAAAGCTCCTTAAAAAGAGTTTGCAAATATACAGTTAAATCTTAAATATCAAGAAAAGCGTTTAAGATAGAAGTTTTCCTTCTCTCTCATTAGGACTGTATCCGACTTCGTCTTATCCTTGTAACCACAATAATGTAAAACACCATGAATGATTACTCTATGTAATTCCTCTAGAAAAGGCACTTTATAATCTAAGGCGTTTTCAGCAACCCTTTCAACTGATATAAAAATATCTCCTTGTATAATTTTTCCGACAGAGTAATCAAAACTAATAATGTCCGTTAAAGTGTCATGATTCAAAAATTCAAGGTTTAATTTGTGCAAATAAGCGTCATCACAAAAAATATAATTAATCTCTTCTAACGAATATTCTTCATTTTTTATACAATCAACAATCCATTCTGCAACGGCATCTTCGTTACTTAACGAAAAATCTGTCTCATAATTAAAATTAATCATCCTTTCTTCTAAAATAATCTTGAACTCTAAGTTTATAGGTTTGATGCAATGGTAACGCTTGTCTATTTAATATTTCAGTGTTTTTAAAATATTGCTTTGCCTTTGGTATTTGATTGATACCCATATTATCAAAGTTATCCTCATTGCTTTTCGATTCTCGTTTATTATCTTCTCCTTGTTCAAAGGCTGCATTATCTAATTTTAATAACTGATGCTCCAATTCCATCATCTTATCAAGCGTTTGTTTACTAAAACCTTTATTTAAAAGTTCCATCTCAACTTCTTCCATTTTCCTTAATAAACCAGTACTCGAACCATTATCCCTATTTTTAGATAGTTGTTCCTCTAAAGCCTGTCGTAATTTTTGCTGTTCCTGATATATTTCATATAACAACCCATTCATCGAATCATTCTCTCCCTCACCGAAACCTTCTTGAACATGTTGCCCGTTTTTCTGTTCGCCCTGATCCCCTTTTTTGTCACCACTTTTATCCTCAGGTTTTCCGTCTTGGCTTTTACCCCCTTTTTTAAGTCCATCTTCCATCATTTTATTTAATTCTTCCTGACTCATTATAATATCCTGCAACTGCATCTTCATCTTACCTTGACCACTTCCTGGTGATGGATTTAATTCCTCCTGCATATTATCCAAAACATCACTTAAAAAACTTGATAAATTATTAGAGGCGGTAATAGTAAATTGTTGGTTAGACATGCCCTGTAGGATTTGATTATCTGCAAATTGCTCCAAAGACTTATCGATATTAAAAAATACCTCCGTAATTTCCTTATTGATGGTTTCAGAAAGTTTTGGTTGTCGCAGTGAAAGCGTAAACAAACTGTCATCTACATGTTTAAAATGCTCTCTTAAACCATTTTGCTTTCTTAAAAAGGATGCGTATTTATTGTGATCAACATCAATGTTTTTGAACTGATTCATGAGCGCTTCCTGGTCAAATGAAAATAACAACAAATTATCTAAAATCTGCCGGAGCATTTCAGCATCTTCCTGCATTTGTTCCCCACCACTCATTTGCATGGCCTGTTTCATTCCTTGACTCATATTCTTCATTTTTTGAGCCGCTTTCTTCTGGCTTTTCTTAGCATTATTCCTATTTTCTTTACCACCAAGATTCTCTTCTTTTTCTTCAGCCTTATTCAATTCCTCCGCAGCACTTTTTTGCTCAGTTCCCACTTCATTCTCATCTAGTTTGTCTCTTGGAATTTCTATTGGTTTTTTTAGTTCCTTATTCTCGTTTTCTAGATTATCATATTGCTCTCTAAACTCATCAAAATCCTTACTTAACAGGTCCTGCTTCACTTTGGTGTTTTGGTCATCAGATTCGTTAGACAATTTTTCTTGTTCAAGGGCTTGCCTTAACAAATCCTCTTGAAGCTTTTCTAATTTTTTGTTTACGTAAAAGCGTTTTGTTAATTCTAACAACTGTTCTAAACTTCTCTTTTTATTTTTGTTCTGTTTGGCGAGTTCCTCCAGTTTTTGACTAAACGCCTCTTTGTTTATTTTATCCTGCAGCTTCTCTAGCTCTTCTAGTAATTTCTCGTCTTGTTTCAGTTGTTCCTCATTCTCTTTAAGGCGATTCTTTAGGTCTTCTTTAAAAACATCCCTAACGGGACTGTCTTTTTGAAAATCTTCAATATTATCCTTTAATTGCTTGTTGAAGTTTTTCATAACTTCATCTTGCTGTTTTTGACGCTTAAAAAACGACTCCAATTTTTTCTTGTCATTAAAATTTAACTCCCTTTTTTCCTTTTGAGTCTTTGACAACTCTTCTAACTGCTTTTCCTGTTCATCATACTTTTTTAATGAGTTATCCAAATCTTTTATTGTTTCGTTCTGATCATTTAATTTCCTTTCTTCTTCCTCCTCTTTTGTACTTTTTCTGTATGAAAACACATTGCTTTTAGTGCTTTTAAATCCATGAATAGCATCATTGTCAAAAACCTGAAAATACAGGTTATATGCTATGCCTTCCTTTATATTTAAATCATTTGGGAAGGCTGTAATAAATTCAAAAAAGTTAGATGTTTCTGTTGGAATTGTTTTTTGCTGAGTATCCAATTCATTATCAGATGGATAATAAACCAATTGCAATTTGCTAAACCCATAATCATCACTAATTTGACCATAGAAATATAGCGTTTGTAAATCAACACTATCCTTTTCTGTTTTCAGAATAAGTTCAGGCAATTCATCCTTGATGACATCAATATTAAAAGCCAGATTTTCGTAATTATTAAGGTCCTTATTACTAATACTTAAGCTATAATCAAAATTATTATACAGCCTCTTAGCTAATTCAAACAAATTGTTTTTTGTCTTTAAAAAAGCAAGCGTGTCCTTTGCCAATAATTGAACATTATCAGTAGCCTTAGTGTTCAGTTTCCATGTTACTTCAGTTCCTTCAGGTATTATAGCGTTACCCGTACTTTTCAAAATATCAGTAGGCCTTTTTATATAATCTGGGTACTTTAAAACCACTTCAAAACTCAACAGTGAAGGCACTTTAATAACCTTCAAATCATAGGGTTTTGAAGTAATATTATTGGAACTTAATTCAAAACGGATGTCTTCTTTTGGTTGAGAAAAAACATACTCAAACTCTCCAACTTTATTTTGCTGCAAAAAATAAGATTGGTTGTTATAAAGTATTTCCACATTATCAGGAATCACCTCACCTGAAACAGAAACAAGCAGCTTAAAATTGCTGTTTTCAACAGCATTTAAATTATCATTCAGCACATAAAACTTAAATGGCGCGGGTGGTTCATAAGCTGTTTTGTAGTGAACCACTCTATCAAAACTATCGCTAAACAAATTAAAATTACCCGTAAAAACGGCCCCTAAAATAATTATCAAAGGAACAGCAGCATATTTTAAATACTTGATATTTGTTTTAAAATTGACAGCCAGCTTAAAAGGAACAGGACTTAATTCTAATGCTTTTTGATTGATACTTGCAAGCAACAATTCTGTTTTATCCTTCTCCTTCTCCAGTTGTAAAACATTTAATAATTTATCGCTGACCTGAGGAAAATGCTGACCAATAATTTTTGAGGAATCTTCATAATTTATGCCTTCTTTAAACTTTAACAGCTTGGCTACAGGAATGATAATAAATTTGATAATCAAGGCACACTCAACACCAACAAATAACCAAAACAAAACCGTTCTTGCCGTAGCATTTAACCATAGAAAATGTTCAACAAGCAGTGTAAATAAGAAATACAGAAGCCCTAGGGAAATAAACAAAATAGTCCCTTTAATAAGTTCATTAGTATAATATTTTCTAACAAACCCTTCAAGCTTTTGTTGTATGTAATTAAAATCGTTCAATATTCTTAAGCGCTTTTAGTTAAAACTATACTTATAACACACGAAATTACAATTTTATTTTATGCTATAATTGACTAAATTTGACATAATGGCTTGATTTAAGTAGAAATATGTAAACCAACAAAAAGAAAACATGAAAGATTTAAAATATTTGGCAGCCTTATCTATTCCAATAGTTGCTTCCATAGGACTCTATTTTGGGGGTATTTATTCCTTTATCACCCCTGTTTTTGCATTCGTCATTATTCCTGTTTTAGAACTTATTTTCCCAGTTGACACCTTAAATTATTCACAAGAAGAATCTCAAAGCAGGCTAACAAACATCTTTTTTGATTGGTTATTATACATTAATTTGCCCATAGTCTTCGCATTGGTTGTTTATTCCTTATTCATCATAAAATCTCATGAATTAGAAACTTATGAGTTTGTAGGTTTTGTTATTTCCCTTGGCATTGTGTTGGGCGTTAATGGTATTAATGTGGGCCATGAATTAGGTCACAGACAATCTACCAATGAGCGCTTTATTGGTAAGGCCCTATTGCTGCCAGCACTATATATGCACTTTTATATTGAACATAACTTTGGCCATCATTTACACGCGGCTACCAAAGAGGATCCCGCAACGGCGAGATTTAATCAAACGGTTTATGCCTTTTGGTTTAGTTCCATTATCAGGCAATACCTAAGCGCCTGGAAGATTCAAATGAAACTATTACAAAACCATCATTTATCGTTTTTGTCTGTGAAAAATGATATGTTTTGGTTTACACTTATACAAACCTTATACTTACATAGTGTTTATCTGATCTTTGGAAATAGTGGTTTTGTGTTTGCCTTCTTTTCAGCCATTACGGGATTTATCCTTTTGGAAACCGTCAACTATATAGAACACTATGGCTTGCTTAGGTTAAAAACACCTTCCGGGAGATATGAGCGTGTCAAAGAAATTCATTCTTGGAATTCCAATCACGTGATAGGAAGAATTGTCTTGTATGAACTGACCAGACACAGTGACCACCATTACAAAACCTCCAAAAAATACCAAACATTAGAGTGTTATGATGAAAGTCCGCAAATGCCCTTTGGCTATCCAACGTCAATGGTTTTAGCTATGATTCCTCCTCTCTGGTTTCATATTATGAACAAACGGGTTCCACTAGAAATGATAGGCGCATAATTATTCCTTTTCATAAATATCCTTTTATCTTTGCACTCAAAATAACAAAAGATGAGTAACCATGTTCGTGTGCGTTTTGCACCAAGCCCAACGGGTCCGCTTCATATTGGTGGTGTTCGTACAGCCTTATTTAATTATTTGTTTGCTAAGAAACATAACGGCACTTTCATTTTAAGAATTGAAGATACAGACCAAAACAGATATGTTGAAGGCGCGGAACAATACATTGTTGATGCTTTAAACTGGTGCAACATTCCTTATGATGAAGGGCCAGGAAAAGATGGTGGATTTGGTCCTTACAGACAAAGCGAGCGCAAAGACATCTATGCACAATATGCTGACCAATTAATTGCTTCAGGAAATGCTTATTACGCGTTTGATACTTCAGAGATATTAGACTTTCACAGGAAAGACCACGAGGAAAAAGGTAAAACTTTTATTTACAATTGGCACAATAGGGAAAAGCTTAGTAACTCCATATCACTTTCAAAAGAAGAGGTGAAAAAAAAGCTTTCTAATGGTGAAGAATACGTTATTCGTTTTAAATCTCCTAAAGATGAAACTTTGCATTTAACAGATATTATTCGTGGAGAGATTACAATAGACACTAATATTTTAGATGATAAAGTCCTATTTAAAAGCGATGGTATGCCAACCTATCATTTGGCTAATATTGTGGACGACCATTTAATGGAAATTACCCACGTGATTCGTGGTGAAGAATGGTTACCATCTTTGGCTTTACACCAACAGTTATACACTGCATTTGGGTGGGTGGCACCACAATTTGCGCATTTACCGCTCATTTTAAAACCAACCGGAAAAGGAAAACTAAGCAAGCGTGATGGTGATAAATTAGGCTTTCCGGTATTTCCTTTAGAATGGAAAGACCCACAAACAGCAGAAATATCAAGAGGATATAAGGAAGGTGGCTATTTTCCAGAAGCCATGATTAACTTTTTAGCATTTTTAGGGTGGAATCCCGGAACTGAACAAGAAATTTTCAACCTACCGGAACTTATCAACGCTTTTGAACTTGAGCGTGTACACAAAGCTGGCGCCCGTTTTGATCCTGAAAAAATTAAATGGTACAATCATCATTACATGCAGGAGCAAGATAATGTTCAATTAGCAGAATCTTTTAAACAGCTTAAAGCGGAAATAAGCACTATTGATTTAGAATATATAGCAATGGTAGTAGCTATGGTTAAAGAGCGCGCAACCTTTGTAAATGACCTTTGGGATTTAAGTCATTACTTTTTTCAAGAACCAGAATCATATGATGAAAAAGCATCAAAAAAAGCATTCAAAGAAGGAACCAAAGACCTAATGCTTCAATTAATTTCAATTATAAAGCCTATGGAAGACTTTACATTAGAAAATCTTCAAACACATATTAAGGGATGGATAACATCAAACAAGATAGGGTTTGGCCAAGTGATGATGCCATTGCGTTTAGCGTTGGTAGGAGCCTTACAAGGTCCTGATGTATTTGATATCATGTATATGATTGGAAAACAAGAAACTATAAAGCGAATAGAAAAAGCTATGGACTCTTTTTAATGGAGTTTGAAAAAGAAATCGCCCCCTCTAAATTCAGTATAGATTCCTTTCTTCTAAACTTTTATCATTTTCAGAATCCCTTAAGTTTAACATATTAAGCCTCTTGAATATGATGGTTGATATCTTAAAAGGTAAAATGGATAATGTTTCATATACCATGGTAAAACCCATAAAATATGACATAAATTTTGTAACTTAATCGTTCAAATTTTTTAACATAAAATCATGAGTCAATTATTTATTCCAATCATTCTTTTTTTAGGACTAATCGTTTTAATTTCGTCCTTTTTTATAGTAAAACAACAAACGGCAGCTATTGTTGAGCGGTTTGGTCGTTTCAACAGTATTCGTCATTCTGGTCTTCAGTTAAAAATACCTTTAGTTGATAGAATTGCGGGCAAAGTGAGCTTAAAAATTACGCAACTAGATGTTATCATTGAAACTAAAACTTTAGATGATGTATTTGTTAAACTCAAAGTCTCTGTGCAGTATAAGGTAATAAGAGAAAAAGTATATGATGCTTTTTATAAATTAGATTACCCACATGAGCAAATTACATCCTATGTATTTGATGTGGTCAGAGCCGAAGTTCCTAAAATGAAACTGGACGATGTCTTTGTGAAAAAAGATGATATCGCAATTGCTGTTAAAACAGAATTAAACGATGCCATGATGGAATATGGTTACGATATCATTAAAACTCTGGTTACTGATATTGATCCTGATGCACAAGTTAAAGCTGCCATGAATAGAATTAACGCAGCAGATAGAGAAAAAACAGCGGCACAATATGAAGGTGATGCTGCCAGAATATTAATTGTTGAAAAAGCAAAGGCTGAAGCTGAAAGCAAGCGCTTGCAAGGTCAAGGTATTGCAGATCAACGAAGAGAAATTGCGAGAGGTTTAGAAGAATCTGTGGAAGTATTGAACCGAGTCGGCATCAATTCACAAGAAGCTTCAGCGCTTATCGTAGTCACTCAACATTATGATACACTTCAGTCTTTAGGCCAAGAAACCAATAGTAATTTAATTTTACTGCCAAATGCACCACAAGCCGGTAGTCAAATGTTAAATGATATGGTTGCCAGTTTTACCGCCAGTAATCAAATTGGAGAAGCTATGAAAGAAGCAAAGAACAACAAAAGCAAAGGTAAGGGCAAGTAGTTAAGCCTTTCTAATACTGATAAAACCTCTTAATAATTATTAAGAGGTTTTTATTTTTTAAAAGGGCGTCTTTCCTCCCATTTTTGTGTAGGATTCATGAGATTGAATATCTGTTTTAAAAGGGCATTCACAAATCTATTCGTATATTTTAAATAGATAAACATTGTTTCTGGTTGAGCCCCAACAGAACTTTTAATTTCCATAGCCGTTCTGGCATATACAACCGACTCAAATTGATTATTAATTGCATACGCCGCCATATCATAAAGCATATTTAAATACAATTGATTGCTGTGTTGATGCTCTGAATCATAGCCTAAAAAATAGGTTTCTAAAGATTTATTATTTAAGATTAAAGTATAAAAACCAATGAGTTCATTATTTAAATAATATCCAAAAACCTTAAAATCATCTAACAGATATTCTTTTAATATTAAAAAATGTTTTTTTGGCAATATAAACGTATTAAAAGAGGCATTTTTAGAAACGTTCTTGTACAGTTTATATAAATCAATGGAGTGTGTTTTTATCTCTTCAATATTTAATTCCTTTGTAATAATATTTTGTCTTTTTTCTCTCGCCCGATTAAATCTTGATCTATACTTCGTTGTCATATCAGCAACATAATCCTGAGTGCTCAACCAATTTTTCCTCGGTTTCATAATCATATTCGGCTGAACCTGCATTTTATAAAACTTTTTAGACTCAAAAACAGACTGTTCTAAATGAATGGAATCATTTTTAAAGTAATCTTTAAAAAGAATTAAACGTATTTTTCGGTTCCTTTTTAATTTTATCCACTTGGTTAATTCATCGCAAGCTTCAAATATTTTTTCTATAAATTGTGTTTGAGAAATCTTTGTCTGATTAACAAAAATACCGTGTTGCCCTGTATGGGTCAAATTACCCACCACCAAAATGTTTCCTTTTAAAAACTTTGAAAGTGTGTTTTGAAGTGCCTCTTTAAAACGGGGAGCACCTTCGTGTCTAAACATATCCCTTAAATACAGTTGTACTCTTTGAATCACGGCCACTCCAACAAGTTCAGTTTGGTTAAACACGCCAACATAATACACACATATAGAGTTAGGACAAGCCTTTTCAAATGCTTCTAAGTAATGGGTTTGTAAAAAAATATCGTGATGCGTCAATCCGTTCCATTCGTTTATTGGAAGGTCTTTAACTGTGGTATATATTTTAAATTCTATCAAATTAAAAAAATAAAGACTGAAAACTTAAGTCATCAGTCTTTAAAAATAAAAAAAGGTTACAATATTATTTCCACCCACAAATTATAGCGCCCATTACCGTTAGTGTAACTATCCAGTAACCACTATTAATTAATATATATTTAGCGCCTTTACGTTCAAACAAGGCATTAGTTCCTATGATTGGAAGCGCAATAAACAACCCAGCGATTAAACCGTGAAGCGCACCGTGTTTAAAGGTTCTGAAAGCATCACCATAATCAGCCATAAAAGCTTCATAAGAAGGTAGGGCTGTTGTAGGGTCTCCACCAACCATACCCATTGCTCCCATTTGATGAATAACAATAGTTGGTAATATAAAAGCCAGCATAAAGGCAAATAGAAGTGCTAAAACAAGTGTTTTAACCATGTTTCCTCCCTTAATTTGTTCTTCGGTAACCCCTGCCGCTTTCATCCATGCATTTCCAAAGACTTTCGGGTTATACCAAACAAACCCAATAAACAATGCTGAGACTGCTGCTACAAGAATAGCTAAAAAATTCAATTCCATAATATTATCGTTTTAGTTAGAATTTAAATATAGTTAAAATTCTAATATCTGTGCTTTTTATCGCTTTGTAAATCAACTATTAAAAAGACGCTTCTTTTTAGATAGCAGAAGCCTCAGCGACCAACAGGGCATCCGTATCTTCTAACCCCTTTTGAATAAAAGCCTCTATTTTAGCATTTGTTTTAAGACCGCCTTTTAGTAACACCCCTAAAGTAATCATTGTGGCAATCCTTGTTCCAACCTTTTTAGCGGCCGTTGAAAACAAAGGCTCCAAATCCTCATAACTCACATTTTTAGCAAGTTCCTGAATTTCAGTTTTTGCTTTTAACTGTTTAGCCTTTGGTAAATTTGTGTACTTTTTGCCTAATTGCTGAATGACATCCAAGGGTTTTCTCTGTGGTTGATTTTGGTCGTTTTTTACTTGGTTTTGACCATCCTTTGATACTGGTTTATTTGAAGTTTGTATGGATTCCTCTTGTTTTGCCCAAGTATCGCGCAACCCGACCGTCTTATTGAAAACTAATTTAGTTGAGGTTGAATCTTTATCAACATTAAAATAGCCTAAACGCTGAAACTGAAACCTGTCGCCAACTTTAGCTTCTGATAAACTTGGTTCAACATAGGCTTGGATAACTTTTAGGGAATTTGGATTGATAAACTCCATAAAGTTTTTGTCCTGATGAGTATCTGGAGATTCATCCATAAACAATCTATCATATTCTCTTACTTCCGCTTTTATGGCGTGTTTTATTGAAACCCAGTGCAAAGTGCCTTTTACTTTTCTTAAACTAGCCTCAGTATCTGTTCCGCTTAAACTATCAGAATCATAAGTGCAGTGAATTTCTGTAATATTTCCATTCGCATCCTTTACAACACTTTCTCCCCTAATGATATAAGCATTTTTAAGACGCACTTCTTTACCTAAGGCCAACCTAAAATATTTACTATTAGCGACTTCTTTAAAATCATCTCTTTCTATATATAATTCTTTTGAAAAAGGCACCTTTCTAAAGCCTGTGGTTTCATCTTCCTGATTATTCTCTGCTTCCAACCACTCTTCTTTTCCTTCAGGATAATTAGTAATAATTAGCTTTATAGGATCTAAAACAGCCATCACACGTGGGGCTATTTTGTTTAAATCTTCACGAATACAAAATTCTAAAAGGGACACATCAATCACATTGTCACGCTTAGCAACACCAACCGTTTCAACAAACTTTCTAATCGCTGTAGGGGTATATCCTCTTCGTCTCAAACCAGAAATAGTAGGCATTCGCGGATCGTCCCAACCGTTTACAACGCCGTCTTCGACTAATTGCAGCAACTTACGTTTACTCATAATGGTATAACTAAGGTTTAAGCGTGCAAACTCACGTTGCTTAGGCCTTACCGTATTATCAACTACAACCTGGTCTAAAAACCAATCATAAAGCTCTCTATGGGGTTTAAATTCCAAAGAACACAATGAATGCGAAATTGATTCTACATAATCACTTTCTCCATGTGTCCAATCATACATAGGGTAAATACACCACGTATCACCTGTTCTGTGGTGGTGCTTTTTTAAAATGCGGTACATAATTGGATCCCGCATCAACATATTGGGGTGTTGCATATCAATTTTTGCTCTAAGAATATGCGCTCCTTCCTCGAATTCACCATTTTTCATCCGGTTGAACAAATCAAGATTCTCTTTAACACTTCTGTTTCTGAAAGGACTATCAACTCCTGGTTGTGTTGGGGTGCCTTTTTGATCAGCCATAGCTTCTGAAGATTGAGAATCAATATAGGCTTTTCCTTCTTTAATTAACTTAACCGCCCAATCATATAGTTGTTGAAAGTAATCTGAAGAATATAATTCCTTGTCCCAGGAATATCCCAGCCACGACACATCTTCTTTAATGGCATCCACATATTCTTGCTCCTCTTTTGCGGGGTTGGTATCATCAAAACGCAGGTTCACAGGTGCGTTGTATTTTTCTCCTAAACCAAAACTAATGCCAATGGCTTTTGTATGCCCAATATGTAAATACCCGTTAGGCTCTGGAGGAAAACGAAAACGCAGCTCGTTTTTATCCATTCCTTTTGATAAATCTTCTTCAATGATTTGCTCTAAAAAATTTAGAGGTTTTTTTTCTTCAGACATAAAACAATAGCTAGTTACTAGTTTATGATTTTAAATGATACCTATTAATCAAAAATATTGTGCAAAATTAGGTAATTTTGATGACTTAAAAAGCCATACAATGGGAATTATAAAAGTTGAAAATATACGCGTGTTCGCACATCATGGTTGTCTTCATGAAGAAACAAAAATAGGCAGTGATTATCGCGTGGATTTAAAAATAGAAGCCAACTTACAAACCTCAGCAAAATCTGATAAGCTTATTGATACCGTGGACTATGTTTTATTAAACAAAATTGTAAGAGACGAGATGGGTAAACCCTCCTATCTTTTAGAAACCGTTGGTAAACGTATTTTAGATAGAATTTTTAAAGAATCTGAAATGGTAAAAAAAGCAACCGTGTGGGTAAGTAAATTGAATCCACCAATTGGAGGCGATGTTGAAAAAGTAACGATTAAAATGACCGATAAACGTAAAAAGTGATTTATAGTAAGAAAAACTCCATTTTTTTTTATATTTGCACTTAGAAAAAGGCGTTGTGGCCGAGTGGCTAGGCAGAGGTCTGCAAAACCTTCTACAGCGGTTCGAATCCGCTCGACGCCTCTATAAAACCTTCAGATTATTCTGAGGGTTTTTCTTTTATAATGTTAATCTTTTCAAACTTTTCTTTTATCAATTCCTTTTCTTTAGGAAAAAAAGCTTGAACTAAAAGCAAAACACCAAAGCCTAAAATAACTAACGCAATAATTTTTTTTGTTTTAAAAATAATTCTTGGTGTTAGTTTATTTTTTAATTTTTTAGAAACTACTATTTTAACCAAGTCTATTAAAAAATAGACAATTAAAATCGTTGATAAAAAAACAACCACACCTTCTTTTGTGTCTGTTAAAGAATTGGCCAAAACAATAAAAGCAACCCACCCCAACAAGACTCCAATGTTAATAAAATTAAGTAAAAACCCTTTTAAAAATAACTTTCCGTATTTTTTCTGAATATCAATTCTATGATATTCCTTAACAATATCTCTAAAAGATTTAGAGGTTTTTATAAAAGAAATAAAACCATAAACAACTAGCAATACACCGCCAAAAACTAAAAAATTAGGGTCGTCCTTTATTTTATCTAATAGTTTGCTAGTACTAAAAAAAGCCACAATAATAAATACAATATCAGCAAACATAACGCCTAAATCAAATATTAAAGCACTTTTAAAACCCTTTGTAACACTGGTTTCAAGAAGTACAAAAAAAACAGGTCCTATTGTGAATGCTAATATCACACCAAAAGGAATCGCTCTTATAATATCATCAAACATAAATTTATGTGCGTTTACACAAAGTAAAGAAATATTATATACATTATTATTGATTTATATTTGAATTCCCTTTATTCCAATAAAAAAAGCTTGTTAAAAACAAGCTTTAAACAACAATTATTTTGAAATAGTTAATTCATACGTTTTACTCTTCCCCCTAATACTTTACTTTCATTTACCGTTTCAGGATTACCGTAAATAAAAACATCTCCGCCAGCCCTTATTTTAACATCAACCAGCTTCGTTGCATTTACATAAGCTTCTCCAGCGGCGTTGATAGACACTTCTGTGTTTTCCGTTTTATTATTTTCCCCCTTAAAAATCCCTCCAGTTAATAAAGAAATATCTTGTTTTTTAGATTTACCGGAAACTTCTACAATACCACCCGTTACCGCTTTAACGTTTAAATACGAAACATCACATACAGCATTAATAACACCTCCTTCTTGTGATCTTAAATCAAGTTCAAATTGTTTGATGTCATCTTTACAATAAATTTTTGCCCCTTCATTAGCATCAAGAATATCAACAGTGGTATAATATAAAGTTACCTTTGTGTTATTCCCATCAAAAAGTTTTTCTAAATTCATTTTGATTTTTAGCTTTCCATTTTTATTATTAACAACAACATCTTCATTGTTTTTCCCTGAAATGGTCACTCTGTTTTCGTTGGATTTAATCATCTCAACTTCTATTAAATCAAAAACTTTGAGTTCAGTAAATTCACCAATCGTTTTTTCAATAGCATTTTGTGCTGATAATGATATGGCACAGACAAAAACTAATAATGTAAATAAGCGCTTCATAATTTTATTTTTATATATAACGACAACATATCAATAATTATTCCTCTTTTTTTCCAATTAAATTAAAATCTAAATGTTTTTTGACTAAATCAGTATTTTTAACTTTTACTATCACCTCATCACCCAGCTGATACATGTTTTTTGTTGTCTTTCCAACTAAAGCATATTGACCTTCATCAAACACATAATGATCATCTTTAATATCTCTAACACTTACCATGCCTTCACACTTATTAGAAATAATTTCTACATAAATCCCCCAATCTGTTACTCCAGAAATAACTCCTAAAAATTCTTCATTTTTATGATCCTCCATAAAACGTATTTGCATATACTTTATAGAATCTCTTTCCGCTTTAGTCGCTAAATTTTCCATATTACTTGAGTGATTGCATTTATCCTCATAAATATCTTCATTAACTGATTTTCCACCATCAAGATATAATTGTAATAAACGATGAGCCATAACATCAGGATAACGCCGAATAGGAGATGTAAAATGACTGTAATAATCAAAAGCTAAACCATAATGACCTATATTATGAGTGGTATATTCTGCCTTACTCATGGTACGAATAGTTAAGGTGTCCACTAAATTTTGTTCTTTTTTACCAACAACCTCTTGTAATAAATAATTTAATGAAGCTGTAGTGGTTTTTTTATCTTTAAAATTAAGCTTATAGCCAAACTTTGATACAACCCCTTGAAGTGTAGCAAGTTTACTTACATCTGGTTCATCATGTACACGATAAACAAAGGTTTTTTTAGGTGATTTTTTACCAATAAATTCTGCTACCTTTTTATTAGCAAGCAACATAAACTCTTCAATCAATTTATTCGCATCCTTAGTGGTCTTAAAAAAAACACCTACAGGATTTGCCTCTGAATCTAAATCAAACTTCACTTCTACTTTATCAAATGAAATAGCTCCTTCATTCATACGTCTTTTACGCATAATTTTAGCGAGTTCATCCAACTTTAATACAGCATCCGTTATTTCTTGAGAAGTTTCATAGGATTCTCCCGTAAGAGAAACCTCTTGCGGAATAATATTTGTTTTTGATTCTATAATTGCTTGCGCTTCTTCATAAGCAAAACGCGCATCACTATAAGTCACCGTTCTACCAAACCATTGGTCTTTTACTTCGGCTTTATTATTAATTTTAAAGACTGCAGAAAAGGTGTATTTTTCTTCATGTGGTCTTAACGAACAGGCATTGTTTGATAATACTTCTGGAAGCATAGGTACTACCCTATCTACTAAATAAACAGACGTGGCTCGTTCATAAGCTTCATTGTCTAAAATAGTTCCTTCCTGGACATAATGAGACACATCAGCAATATGAATTCCTATTTCATAGAGCCCGTTTTCTAAAATTTTAAAAGATAAAGCATCATCAAAATCTTTAGCATCTTTAGGATCAATAGTAAAAGTCAAAACATTACGCATATCTCTACGTTTCGCTATTTCTTCAGCCGTTATAGAAGTATCTAAAGTATCAGCGAAATTTTGCACTTCATATGGAAATTCATAAGGCAATCCGTATTCTGCTAAAATAGAATGAATCTCCGTATTATGTTCACCTGGTTTACCTAAAACTTGTAACACTTTTCCGTTAGGTGAATCTGCATTTTCTGGCCAATCTTCTAAAGAAACCAATACTTTATCACCGTCTTCTGCTTTATTTATTTTATTAATAGGTACAAAAATATCTTTGTACATTTTATTGCTATCCGGAATTACAAATGCATAATTACTATGTACTTGAATCACCCCAACATAATCACTTTTAGCACGCTTAATAACCTGTGTTATCTCACCTTCCATTTTACCTCTCTTACGTCTTTTATAAACGTAAAATTCAACCTCGTCACCATTTAATCCTCTATTTATATTATTAGATGCAATAAATACATCCTCATCAAAATCATCACAAATAACATAACCAGATCCTTTTACTGATAAATCTAAAATTCCTGAATGATATTCTGCATTAATAATAGCCTTGAATTTACCACGCTCAACTTCTTCAATTTCCTTTTGAGCTGCCAAAGCATGCAATTTTTTTATAATCTGATTACGACTACTGGTGTCATTAACACCTAATATTGCTGCAATTTGTTTGTAGTTAAAACTTTTGTTTCTTTCTTTTTTTAAAATACTTAGAATTGTATTTGTTAGGTTGGAAATACCTTTACCGGACTTTCCTTTTTTCTTTCTTGTCATTTAATTTTTTTGTAATCATTTTTATTTCCTAAGATACTGGAAATTCTGTTATTAAATAGCTCTAAATTAGGAGAAGATTTGCTATTTATTTTATGCAAAGTTACACTTTAAATATTAAAACATATTTTTTAAATGTTATGTTAAGTTAAAATTAACTTATCCACATTATATATTATATTATTAATTTATTTTAAAAATTTTTAAAAAAAATGATGTTTATTATAGACTGTTAATATCTGGTATAACTTTTTTAATTTTTATTTTGATTACACTTTATTTACCTTCTATTAATAGTTAATTAACAAGTTATACTTCTTTAAAATATTCATTTTAAGCTATGTTATATTTTATATTAACCGTTGTTAATAACTTAAAATTAAAGGTGTTTTGTGATAAGTATTTTTATTTTTTATGTTGGTATTGTATTAAATTAGTTTTATAACTTTTAAATAAAAAAAACTTAAAAATTAGGTCATTATTTCTAAGTTTTTGATTGTATTTTTTTTTGAATTAAAACCATTTTACTTTTAATTAATTATAAACAGTTATTAACAGATAATGAATAGTGTTATAAACTTTAATTATAAGACAGATTTATTACCTTTACTTCTTAAAATTTACATATTATGACTATTTCAATTGGTAATGATCACGCAGGTGTCGAATATAAATTTGCTATAATAAAACATTTAAAATCAAAAGGTTATACTATAAAAAATTATGGTACGGATACTATAGATAGTGTTGATTATCCAGATTTTATTCATCCAGTAGCTACAGATGTTGAAGAAAAAAAAGCGGACTTTGGAATTATTATTTGTGGTAGTGGTAATGGTGCTAATATGACCGCAAATAAACATCAAGGAATACGCTCTGCTTTGTGTTGGAATAAAGAAATTGTAGCGCTTGCCAGACAACATAATAACGCCAATATTTTATCTATTCCAGCGCGTTTTACCGCCATTCAACAAGTCATAGAAATGGTAGATACTTTTTTTAATACAGCTTTTGAAGGTGGCCGTCATCAGGCACGTATTGATAAGATCCCTACTTCTTGTTAAATGAGTAATTTACATACACACAACCATCAGCATTCCCACATAAAATTAAAAGGAAGAAATCTTTTTATTTCTATTTTATTGAACATTCTTATTACTGTTGCACAGGTAATAGGTGGTTTGGTTTCTGGAAGCTTAGCCTTATTAAGTGATGCTTTACATAATTTTACGGATGTTATTTCTCTTATAGTTAGTTATTTAGCGACTGTTTTGTCTAAAAAGTCTGCTTCATTGCATAAAACATTTGGCTATAAGCGTGCAGAAATTTTAGCAGCTTTTGTAAATGCAGCAACTTTAATTATTGTCGCAATACTATTAATTAAAGAAGCTGTTCTTAGATTTCAATACCCACATGAAATTAAATCAGGTTTGGTTATTTGGTTATCATTATTAGGGATTATAGTTAACGGACTAAGTGTCTTATTATTAAAAAAGGACTCAGAAAGAAACATGAATATGCGATCCGCCTATTTACATTTGCTAACAGATATGTTAGCAAGTATAGCTGTTTTAGTGGGAGGTTTATTAATGAAATTTTATGAGATTTACTGGATAGACAGTGTATTAACTCTTATAATAGCCTTGTATTTAGTTTGGGTTGGTTTTGATTTATTAAAGGATTCTTTTCATGTGCTGATGTTGTTTGCTCCAGAAAATATTCCAATTCAGGAAATAGTTAAGGAAGTTCAAAAACTAGAGTTAATAAAAAACGTTCATCATGTACATGTGTGGCAATTAAACGAAGATGAAACCCATTTTGAAGCACACATTGATTTTAATCAAAACATTACATTGTCTCAATTTGATGAGGTTTTGAATGAGATTGAAGAATTGTTATTTCATAAATTCAATATTAATCATGTGAATATTCAACCTGAATTTGGTAAATGTGGACCCAAAGATGTCATTGTTCAAGATTGATTCTTTTATAATTTGATAAGCTGTAATTATGCTAGATATACAAATAAAAACTTTTGAAGAGCTCTCAAAACTAGAACTATACAGAATTTTACAATTACGGAGTGAAGTCTTTGTGGTTGAGCAAGATTGTGTATATCAGGATATTGATGGTAAAGATAAAAAGGCGCTTCATGTGATTGGTGTAAAGGAAAATATTATTATTGCTTATACACGCCTTTTTAAGCCTGGTGATTATTTTGAAAAAGCCAGTATTGGTAGGGTTGTAGTAGCCAAAAACCAGCGGCACCATAAATATGGAAATGATATTATGAAGGCTTCTATTCTGGGAATAAAACAGTATTATAATGAAACCTCTATTAAAATTTCAGCACAGGCATATTTAAAATCTTTTTATAATAGTTTAGGTTTTAAGGAAGTGGGTGACGAATATTTAGAAGATGACATTCCACATATTGCTATGATTAAATCAGAATAATCTTATCGTTTTAATGTAAAATGCCCTTTTAAAACTTCACCTGTTTGAAAAGTGATGATATACCAGTAATCGTTTGTTTCCATAGGTTTTCCTTTAAAAGTACCATTCCAACCAACATTAGGCCCTAAAGATTTTAATAATTTTCCATAATGGTCAAAAATTGAAATGTCTTTAATACTGTTTGTGAAATCTTTGACTATCCACAAATCATGATTACCATCATTATTAGGTGTAAAATACTTAGGAATATAAAAGGATTCTTCGCTAATTATGATGTTAAAACTGGTTTCATTACTATCACAAAAGGTTTCATTATAGATATAAATAGTTTGTGAAGTATTTATATAATCTCCTGGAGACAAATTAGTACCAGTGCCTCCAGATTCAGTAAAATAACTTCCATATATAAGATTAGGTAAGATATAATAAGCTCCAATAAAATCGTCTAAATTATCAACAGGAACATTGTTTGTCCCTAACGCTTCACAGGCTTCTTGCGAGTTTACGAAGCTGGTTGTAGAGTCAATATTTAACCAATTGGCACTGCTATAATTTGCGTTATCAACCAAAATACAAGACAAATAAGGATTTGTTGTGGCAGTAAAACTAAAAAGATTAGCATTATTATTGTTTCTAACATCCAAAGTACAAAGCATATTATTTGAACAACTAAACTTATATAAATTGGCATTATTAGTCAAGTCTAATGCAGTAATCTGATTATAATCACAATATAATTCTTTTAAATCAGGATTTTTTGAAGTGTTTAATTCTGTTAACTGATTAGTTGAACACCATAATTCAATAAGCTTTTGATTTTTTGTAATATCAAGTGCTGCAATTCTATTTTGTAAAACAAAAACCTTTTGAAGCTGTAAATTATTACTAATATCTAAACTAGTTAATTCATTTCTAACGCAATATAAATCTATTAAATCTCTATTATTAGTAATATCCAGAAGTGTGATTGAATTATCACTGCAACTCATGATGGTAAGTTTTGAATTATTAGCAGTATTTAATCCGGTTAATGAATTCCCATCACAATAAAGTTCTAATAAAGCAGTGTTCGTTGTTATGTTCAACGAGGACAGATTGTTGTTGATACAACTTAAAACTCTTAATAACAAATTTTTAGAAACATCTAAGGTGTTAATGGGGTTATTATTACAAACCAAGGAGAAAAGTTTCGTGTTATTGGTAACGTCTAAAAAAGAAAGCTGATTATTGGCGCACCATAAAATTTGCAAATTGGTTAATGCTGAAATATTTAGTGAACTCATGGTGTTTGTACCACAAAACAGTTGAGTTATATTAATGTTTTGTGACACATCCAAAGTGTTTAATAAATTATCTTCGCAGTTCAAAATATTTAAACTCACAAAATCTTCAATCCCGGTAAGATTAGATATGTTTTTAGCCTGTACATCTAAAGACGTTATGGAGCTAATGTTAGCCGTTGGAATCAATCCATTTAAAGGACCAATATCAAAACCCAAATCAATTAAAGCTTGTTCAAAATTAGCATCAGGAATCGGGGTGTTTTGAGAAAACCCCGAGAGACTTAAAGCCAAGAGATAAAAGAAACATTTAATGGATTTTTTACTCAAAACAAAGACAGGTTTATTTATATTATGGTTCTTTTACGTAAGTAATCAGTATTTCAACTCGGCGGTCATCTTTTGGATCTCCGCCTAATGGAAACAATCGTCTTAACCCCACATATTTCATTCTTTTGGGGTTAACCCCTTTTTTAATGAAATAATCGTAAACAAATTTAGCCCTCGCAACAGATAAATTTCTTTTTTTCGTTTTTCTGTCAACCGCATCTCTACTATATTGCGTGCAGCAGACATGCCCCTGAATGGTAAAATAAATATCTTTTCTTTCCACTAAAGATTTAGCAATAGCCTCTAATACTGGTTTTGATTCTGGCATCATGCTGCTATAGCCTGTTTTAAACAAAATATTTTCAAAAACTATTTTATCACCAATTTTAAGGCTGCCCTTAATCTGCTCAGGCACATCTTTTTTAATTACAGCTTTTTCAGTTTGCTTTTCTTCTATAGTTTTAGGCGGTTTTGGGTTAATTATTATTTCAACCTTTCGGTTCAAACCTCTAATTTTTATAACATCTTTTTCATCAACAATTTTTAAAAGAACCTCCCCTTTACCATCAACATTACTTATCAATGATTCACTAATTTCGTTGTTAGCAAAAATTGCTTTAATCGCATTGGCACGATCTTGAGAAAGTTTTAAATTGTATTCTGACGCTCCAATATCATCACAAAAACCATAAATTGAAATGGATTCTATGTCAATATCTGACAGTGAAGAAATAAACAATAACAAGCGATTTTCCTCTGTAACCGGAACATCATATTTGTCTGTTTCAAAATAAACTTCGTGGGTTAATTTATTTTGAGAAACAGTTAATTGACAAATTAATATGATAGATAGAAACAATTTATTCATTATCGAGGCACATAATAATTTTTTAAATATACTGTTTTTAATTATTCCATTGTTGTCAAGATCGCCTTAAATACTCTAAGTAAGCAGTTGGACTACCAAGAATTTCAGTTGCTTTCTTTATTTCAGGATCGTGTTGTTTGAAATATTCATATAAGCCTTCTCTATAGACGTATCGCTTGACAATTTCTTCTGTTAAAAGCTCTAAAAGGTAATCTTTGTTAATGTCTAAGCCGGCTAGTTTTGATTTATTCAAGTTAGCAAGAAGCGTGTTATAATCACTTTTTATATTGTCGTCTAAATCTTCTGTTTTTGCCTCATCAAAGGCCTTTTTAAGCGCTTTTTCGGTATTCGTTTCAAAAGAAAAGTTCTTGGTTTTCAAAAAGTTTTTAAAGTCATCAAAATCTGAAGACGCTAACTTAAAAGCATTAATGTTTAGCTGCTGGTTTTTATAGTAGAAGTTGGTGGCATAATCAAAAATGAAGTTATCATTTTCTATGGCTTTAGTTAAAGCTGTATATTTTGAACCGTTCATCTCTTCATCCGGAAATACGCCGCCACCATCAAAAACTTTACGGCCGTTTTTGGTTTTAAACTCATTATAGTTTTCTTGCTTTACGCGCACCGCCTCACCTTTATCATTTCTGTGCCAATAATCTAAAGCCTGTATACACCTGCCTGATGGCGTATAATAGCGCGAAATAGTAATTTTTATTTGCGTACCGTAAGTTAAAATTTTAGGGCGTTGCACCAATCCTTTTCCAAAACTTCTAGTTCCTACAATAACGGCGCGATCTAAATCCTGCAAAGAACCAGATACAATTTCACTGGCTGAGGCACTATTACCATCAATTAAAACCACTAGAGGAATCTCTGTATCAATTGGGTCTCTTTGTGTGTAATAAGTACGGTTGTATTTTTTAACTTTAGATTTTGTAGTTACTACCAATTGCCCTTTAGGGATAAACATATTCACAATGTCAATAGCTTCATTCACTAATCCCCCAGGGTTTCCTCGTAGGTCTAAAACAAGACGCTTAGCGCCTTGCGCTTTTAAGTCTCTAACCGCATAACTTGTTTGAGAAGCTGCTTTTTCACTGAACTGACTTAACACAATATACCCTGTTTTTTCGTTGATCATTGAAAAATGAGGTACGGCTTTTATTTCCACCTCAGCACGATTAATGGTCGCAGTTTTTGTGTCGCCTTGGCGTTTATAGGTAACTTCTACGGTGGTTCCAGGCGCTCCTTTTAATAACTCACCAGCATCGTCTTTATAATTTTTCAAGAGGATATTACCTACCTTTATAATTTCATCACCCGCTTTTAAACCCGATTTATCAGCTGGGTAATTTTTATATGGTTCTACAATAACTAATTTATCATTTAATGTTCTAACCTTGGCACCAATGCCAATATAATCACCCGTATTGTTAATACGCGCAGCCTCAACATCCTGTTCGTTCATAAAATTAGTATAAGGATCTAAATCCTTTAACATACTTTTTATGGCAGTATCCATCAAATCACCAGGATTGGTGTCATCAACATAATTCATATTGACCTCTTTAAATAGAGTTGTAAAAATTTCTATTTGTTTAGCTATTTCAAAAAAGTCATTTTGAAAAGCCGTTCCGGTTATAAAAACAGTAATTGCCAACAAAGGGATTACTATCTTTTTTTTAAGAATCTGCTTCATTTTCTATGGGTGTAATATTTGGGCTTTTTTTTGAAAATTTATCAAACAACTGGTCCATTTTATTTTCAAGCTGTGTTAGGGTTGGTATTTCTTTACCAATATACAAAATCATAAACGCATGTGGTGTGGAAATGTTGTCAAAATAACGGGCTTTGTTCAACCTAAAGGACTCGCGGAGAAGTCGTTTGATTCTGTTTCTATCTACAGCGCGTTTAAAATGTTTTTTACTAACGGAAACACCAGTTTTAAACAGTTCACCATCTTCAAAATGCACCGGCATAAAAACCAAACGCAAAGGAAAAGCACTAATCGATTGGCCTTTAGAAAAAAGGGCATCAATGAGTTTTTTGCTTTTTAGCTTTTCTTTTTTATTAAAGGTAAATTTCAATGGCGCTGTATTTAAAAATCAAAGGTAGTAAAATATGAAAGTTACTTTAAGAAACCGGCAATTTTTAAAATTATTCGTTAAACGGTCTCAGCTATGAACAATTACAATATCCATTGCTTTTGCTGCGATCATACGGTTGCATTGCGAGAGGCAAAATTCTTCGAAGATTTATTCACAATAGTGAATTTGTTCAGGTCATTACTTTTTGTAAATTGATAATGGGCTGATTATCATTTAATGCCACGTAGTTAAGTCCATCCTCGCTAAGGGCATAATGAATCACTTCTTAGGCTATTCCATTTTCGGTAAAATAGACAATAAATAAGCCTCTAGCTCTTCATTAACAAACCTTTTCTCTTGCGTATTAACAATAATGGCTCAACAGATTATTGTGCAAATAAAAAGTTTGCTCAGCATCTTAACCTTTATTTTAAAACCGTAATATTTTTTCCATTTTACGCCCTTTGGCTAATTCATCGATCAATTTGTCTAAATAACGTACTTGTTGAGTTAGAGGGTTTTCAATTTCCTCTATTCGATAGCCACAGATGACCCCTTTAATAAGATGGGCTTTTGGATTCAAATTTGCGTTTTGAAAGAAGGTAGCAAAGGTTGCCTTTTCATCAATAAATTCTTGTAGCCTCAAGGTGTCATACCCTGTTAACCATGTTATTACTTGATTGAGCTCTGCCTTTGTTCTTCCTTTCTTCTCCACCTTTGTCACATAATGAGGATAAACGGATGCAAATGTCATTTTAGCAATTCGTTCATTGTGTTCAGTTGTAACTTTCATTTTTTATCATTGCTTTAATTGGTCTTTAAATCGTCTTGAATTAATTTATTTAATTTTTGAAGATGACCGGTCATCTCGCCATGAAAATCTTTAAGGGCTATACTATTCATAACAGAAAGCCTTAGCCCATTTATAAACTCTTTTTTTTCTAGCAATCTTTTGTATTGCGGGATTATTGTATCTGAAGGTATTTGCGCCGGATCTTTAAAAACAAAGGTTCCTTTTTCAGCTGTTTTTTGAAAGTCAAATAAATTGATTACAGCACCATTTGTTACGGCAACATTGTAGAGGTATTCTTCATATTCACGATACATATGATACTCTATGTTATGAATAGCCACATACATTTTATCTAGCTCTAACAGGGAATCTTTAATGGAGTCATTAGTGATGAAATTTAGGTTTCCTGAGCTTAGCAGCTCCTTATAGGTATTATTTGTTGGGATGAAGGTTTTTCGCTGAAAAACCTGTTGAATAGTGTTCTCTAATGTTAAAAGGTCTGAGGCTGTTTCGAGAGTTTTAAAATCAAGTAAATGCGCAGCAGCTTTTGCGGTAAATGCTCTATAATTGATGAGACTGTCATTGTTTTGAATTTCTAAATTAATATCTGTTTGTAGATTTTTAAGGTATTTTACTTCTTGTTTTCTGGATTTTCTGTCTTCATTCCAATTATTAATTGATAGTGCAATCAAAATTCCAATAACTACAAGTATAATTTCTCCTACTGCATAAATCAGATATTTACTGAATTTATTTTCAATCAGCATATTTTGGCGAATTTTTCTAAAGAATTTTATCATTGGGTGGTTACTGGTTCTAATGAAACAAAAAGAATAGCATATGAAGCACAGCATCACGATAGCGTGCTATGACTACATATGCATTATTGTCGGCTTTTTATCTTTAATTTTTTGGTCGTATCACTCTTACAGGATCCTTAGGTTGAGGTATCAATATTACCCCCTGTGTTTTTAACAGCTCTAAGGCCTCTTCAACGGCTTTTTCTAATTGTGGGTCATGACCTTCAATCACTAATTTTGCATCTTGTTCTACTAGAATATCAGGAGCAACGCCAATATTCTCAACATCCCATTCTCCCTTTATATTATAGAAACCACCACGAGGTGCTGTGATGTATCCACCATCAATGAGATTTGGAACGTCCCAAATTCCAACAAGGCCACCCCATGTTTTTGTGCCAACCAAAGGGCCTATTTTTCGCATTTTAAACATATAAGGCAGCATGTCTCCACCAGACCCAGCCATTTCATTAATAATCATAACTTTTGGACCAAAAATCCCTGCGTTAGGAGCGGTGAATGGCTGCTTATCTGCGGTGGGATTATTGAAATAACCCAGAAGCTCTCTTGACAGCAAATCCGTAATGTAATCGGCAATGGAGCCGCCATGATTAAAACGCTCATCAATTATAGCCCCTTTTTTGTTTTTTTGGGCGAAATAATACCTATTGAAATTATTATAGCCACCTTCGCCTGTATTTGGCAACCAAACATAAGCCAACTTACCTTGAGATAGTTCATCTACTTTTCTTCTGTTATTTTCCACCCAATCTTGTTGTCTTAGATTGTATTCATTACTAACAGGAACTACTGTAAATTCTTTAGCACCTTCCAAATCAGGGGTGCTATTTGTAGAAATTGTAATTTGTTTTTCTGCTGTTTGAGAAAAATAAGAATACAGATTGGTAGAGATGTCAAGAGGAACACCATTAACAGCCAATAGGTAATCGCCGGGCTTAATATTAATACCAGGTCCACTCAACGGGGCGCTTACAGTGGAATTCCAATTTTCTCCATTGTAAATTTTTTGGATGCGATATTTACCATTTTCTATTATGAAATCCGCACCTAGCAATCCAGTTGGCACTTTATCAACCTCAGGATAATCGCCCCCTCCAACAAACGAGTGGCCAATAGAGGTTTCTCCACTAAAAACATCCAACACATAATTGAGATCTGACCGATGTTTTACATGATCAATCCATTGAGAATATGTTTTATACGCCCAATCCATATCCAATCCGTGAACATTTTTAACATAAAAATAATCGCGTTGGTATCTCCAGGCTTCTCTAAATATCTGGCGCCATTCCAGAATAGGATCAACTTTTATAATAACTTCAGCGATTGACACACTTTCTTCGGCCGGATCAGGCTTTTCAGTTACTTTAGAAATAACAAATTGATTGTTTGTGGTTACATATAAATATTTTTCGCCTTCGGCAGCTATTTCAAATCCAGAGATTCCGTCCACCACTTTTTCAGACTTTCTTGTTTCTAAAGTAAAGCGATGTAGTGAAAGACCCTCTTCAGACGGTACTTGTTCGGTATAAAGTATAACACCTTCTTTTGCGGCTTCAAGTTGAATATAAGTTTTTGCCTGAACAGGCAAGGCCACGATGCGTTGTTGTAATCCTTCGAAATCAATTTTTACAGGAGCGATTTTTTTTCCAGCGTCCATTTCTTCAGCCTTATCATTCTTTTTCTTTCCAGATTTTGTTTTTTCGGTTTCTGATGCTTTGTCTTTATCAGACACTTCATCATCACTTTCTGGAGCTAAAGGAGAAACAGTTTCTTTTGACAAAACGGCCATATAAATAGAACTCGTAACAGGATGGCCATACGATGACATGTCTAGCCAGCCCACATTCATACCGTAATCTATACTAGCAGTAAAATAAATATACTTTCCACTTTTGTCCCAAGCCGGCAATTTGCAATTGGCCATTTCATCTGTTACTTGAAAAGATTTTTTCTGATCTAATGAATAAATAAATATAGACGAATATTCATTACTTAATCGTTTGGTGTAGGCAAGCCATTTGGAGTCAGGAGACCATTCTCCATAAATGACGTGTTCAGGATGCGCAAACCCTTCTGAGTCAATTTCCGTGAATTTACCAGTACTCACCTCTACAATCCATAAAGTTCTATTTTCATTGTAAAAACTTAAATACTTTGAATCAGGAGACCAAGAGGGTTTATAATAGAATGTTGGATTTTCAATGGGAATTATTTTTTTCTCTTTTCCAAACTGATCCGCAATGACCAATTGATATTCTCCTCCCTCATCAGAAAACCAACTGATGCTTTTACCATCAGGTGACCAAGCGACAGCTCTATCTGCAATACCCTGACTGTTAGAAATATTTCTTGCGTCTCCTTTTTTTGCAGGAATTGTAAAAATATCTCCTCTTCCTGATAGGGCTATGCGTTTACCATTTGGCGAAACAGCAACAGATTCAATATATTTTTCAATTTTACTCCAATGGGGCCTGGTCCAGGGAAAATCCCCGGTTACGTTAATTGTAAGTTTAACAGGTGTATCTGAACCACGAGTCAAAGTATATAAATAACCTCCGTTTTCGAAAATAAGCGTCTCATTATCACCTTCCATATTCTTGCAGTCAAATTCTTTAAAGAAAGTCACCTGTTTTACTGTTTTGGTTTGGATATTATACACCCATAGGTTCATTGCAAAATCACGATCAGAAAGAAAGTAAATCATGTCATCCATCCATACAGGATCTATATCTCTGCTATTCTCCCAAGGTAATTTCTGTGTGGCATAGGTTTTTAAATCAAAGATTCGAAGGGGATTATTTTGTCCACCTCTATAATTTCTAAATTCAGTTTCCCAAGGCGCAATCTGTTCGTATACAAACTGCAATCCATCAGGAGAGAATTTACCGTTTGACGCCCTTGGTAAATTAAAAGGCGTTGGATTATTACCTTCAACAGAAACTTCCCATAATTGATCTAGGTCAGGATAAGGAGCGTTTTTGCGTCCAGAGCTAAAAATAATTTTTGTTCCATCTTTAGACCATCCGGTTACCATATCAACTCCAGGATGCCAGGTCAACCTTTTTGGTTCGCCACCATTAACAGATACTACGTAAACATCCATATTTCCGTCATACTCTCCAGTAAACGCAATTGATTGGCCATTTGGAGAGAAATGTGGATTGGCTTCAACACCATCAAAAGCTGTGATTCTTTCAACATTGGAACCATCTTTATTTGCCACCCAAATATCACTTGCATAAACAAATGAAATTTTGTCATGGCTAATTGTAGGACTTCTTAATAATCGGGTTTCCTGTGCAAATACCTGAGGTCCTGTCATTAAGACACAGAAGTAAAAAAGTGTTGAAAAATAAATTGGTTTTTTCATGTTAGGTGATTTTTTAAATTGATATCGTTTATATATTGAAAATTGCGTGTTTGTGAGGGAGAATTTTTCGCAGGAAAATCGGACCTAACAAAAACGCATTGACCAAACGATTAAACTAAAATAAACAATGTTTTTTACACAGTGTTGCTATTTGATTGTTTTTCAGAGTTCATCTTCTCCTTCCATTTTTTAGTTTGATTTATATTTCTAGCGTTTGAGTAAATTCAGTCAGCATTTAATCCCATAATATTTTTAAACGCAGGCAATATTACTTGAAATTTGAATAGATTTGTAACAATATAAATACTTTTCCGTCATATAATTGTACTTAAAACACTTTATAATATGCGTAATTTTTTAAAATCAGTCAAACAAAAATTTATACAATTTTATCAATGCGAATTAAAAACGTTTAATAAAATACTTGGGATTAAATAAATCCTCGGTACTTTTCATTTCGCATGTGAGTGAGAGTTCTGCCTATTTTACAATTGTCTCCATACCATTTTTTGGATCAAAATCCACCATCCATTCAATACCGTATTTGTCTCTAAACATTCCAAAATAAGACCCCGAAGGGCTTTTCTCAATAGGCACTTCAATTTGTCCGCCGACCGAAAGACCATTAAATAATTTTTTTGCTTCTTCTTTGCTTTCCGCCCTTATCGAAATTTTACTTCTGTTTTCGTTTTCATTTGTCCGTCCCATAATTTCCGGAACGTCATTTGCCATTAAAATGTTTTTTCCAATAGGTAAAGCAATGTGCATTATTTTATTTGCCTCCTTTTCCGGTACCGGGAATTCGGGACTTGAAATCTCTTTGAAACGGATTATTTTTGTAAACTCTCCACCAAAAACTGATTTGTAAAATGTAAAGGCTTCTTCGGCATTTCCGTTGAAGTTAATGTGAGGATTAATCTGTGCCATTTTATTTTATTAGTTGTTAAATTTAATGCTAATTCTATAGTAGTGTTAAATGTTAAGTGCCAATTTACAATGACCGCTAACGCGCAACTAACATTGGATTATTTAAAACCAACACTTTTTTATATAGGGTGATGCCCTTTCGTTGTTTTTGCTTCAGTTTTTAATCAGTCGTAAAATTCCTATTTATGCATTAGAGTAAGGTCAGATGCTTGTTAATTCTATAAACTTTTTTAATTCCGCAAACAAGCTAAAAATTCCGATTTATATTATTACTAGTTCACTTTTTCAGTTTCCTTCACTCTTTTTTTATATCCTGATTTTTTTCCTAGAAAAAAACCTAAAAGGAATATTCCAATGGGAAATATTGTAAAAACTAAAATTATTTGGATTGGTCCGATTACTAAATACATATTTTCTATTTGTTTTTTGTGATTTTTTTACATTTTTAAGTGCGT
>JAHENA010000089.1 GCA_024643405.1 Flavobacteriales bacterium
CTTGGTTAGTAATCACATCGTCTACAATACCTGTGAATGGCGCAGTAATATTGGTCTTTGCCAATTGACTTTTTACTTGGCTTACCAATTTTTGCTGTGCTTCAAAGCTTGATTTTGCCTGTAAATATTGAATTTCGCTACCTATTTTTTGATTCCATAATCGTTCCTGACGGTCAAAAGTAGTTTTGGCTAAATCTGTTTGAATTTGCAATTGAGCTAATTGCTGGCTTATACCTCCATCATCTAATTTTGCTAATAACTGCCCTTTAACTACCTTTTGTCCTTCCTTAACAAAAACGTGTTCAAGAATACCTCCAGTTTCTGGATAAATAACCAAGTTTTGTTTAGTTTCTACATTTCCTTGAAGTTCTAAATAATGTATAAAATTTTGAGCTTCCACTTTTATGGTTGTTACCAATGGCAGTTTTTTAACGGTATCTAACTCCGAAATCCTATCGTCTATTTGCTGTAATTGTGATTCCAGCTCAAGTTTTTTAGCATCAACTTCACCTCTTTTTTCTCTTAACTGTAAAAGATTGTCTGAGGCTAATATTTTCTCTAAGGAATTCTTTTTGCCTTCACCACAAGATGAAAGTAATATTGATATAGCTAGTAAGGAATAAATATATTTCATTGGTTATAATTTTTTAATTATTGATTTTGTTTAATACGGTTTCAAGTTCTGCCTTTTTGTTTATCACATCAAGCATGGCTTGCAAATAGTCTTGCTGTGCTTGATATAATTGACTTTGAGCTTGCCTTAAATCAAAACTTGAAGCAATTCCTTCAAAGAATTTTGTTTCGTTTTTTAATTCAATGCGTTCTGCTAATTTTAAGTTTTGTTTTTTATTGCTGTAATCTTCAATGGTGAACTGATAATCACTTTTAGCCGCTGCAATTTCAAGTAGTAATTTTTGTTCGGTTTCAATTAAATCATCTTCTGCTTTTGATAAATTAATTTGAGCGCGCTGAGTTGATGCCGTCCTTCCTAAAGAACTAAAAATAGGAATACTCATATTAACTCCAAATAAGGAAGATCCAAACCATTTTTGACTGCTTTTGCCAAAAGTAAAATCATTACTAAACGCAGAATAACCACCATTAATAAAGGCATCAAGTGTTGGCAGGGCTTTACTTTTTTCTAATCTCAATAAGAGTTCCTTAGATCTTTTGTCATTTTCGGCAATCAAATAATCAATATTGTTTTCAACAGCCGTTTCTGTTTCAAGTAACTCTAATGACATATTTTTTAAGGTCAAGGCTTCTAAATTTTCTGTAAGATTGATTTGAGTATTGACATCAAGCCCCATGGTGATATTTAACATTTGATAAGCAATGGTTTTTAAGCGCAATACTTTATTTAAATCGCTATTTATTGAAGATAGAGAAATTTGAATTTGTTCAACACTTTCTTCTTCTCCCATACCATTTTCATACATTTTAGTAAGTTCAAACAGGTTTTTTTCTAAAATAGTCTTATTTGATTCTAGAATAAGGGCGCTTTGTTCGGCTATTAAAACATTTCCGTAAGCATTAATTACTGCTTTCCGAATCTCCAAATCTGTTTTTATTTTAGCATTTTTGGTAATTTCTAAATACACTTTTACAGATTGAAGTCCTACTATATACGATCCGTCAAATATTTTTTGAGATAATGTAGCAAATCCTGTAACACTTTGTTTGGTTCCAAAAACAACTTCTTCAAAGTCTCCTGGATTTCCTCCAAAAAATTCAGCTGGAATTAATGATACTTGTTGTTTTAGGAAGTTAGAATAATCAACAGAGGCATTTATTTGTGGTAATCCTGTAGAAATGGTTTCCCACTTTTGTTTTTGTGCTGCTTCAACATCTCGAATAGCATTTTTTGCAGTTCTGTTATTCTCTAAGGCAAAATCAATGGCTTGTTGTAAACTAAAACTAGTTGGAGTTTCCTGTGAAAATATAAATGTTGAAAACAGATAAATTATGATTATTAATGATTTATGTATCATGTTTTAGGATTGATTTTTGATAAATTTATTTAGTGTTAATAGACCTTTTTCCGTACAAATACCTCTTAAATGATATTCTAAAAAATAGACCATAAGGGTATTTACTGAAAAATGTTGAAGAGGAAATAATTCCTTATCCTTAATGGCTACCATTGAATTAAAATATATTCTTGATATAAATTCGATGTTAATATTTGATCTATATAATCCAATTTCAACACCTCTTAATAAGTTGTCTTTTACACATTCTTGCATAACTTCAAACTGTTTCTTTTTAAGCGTATTAAAAATTTTTGGATAATATTTTTGCAACTGATATTGAGGCGAAGACTTTTCGTCTTTTAAGTGCTCCATAACAAATTGTTTAATATCAAATATTTCTTCAATAGGATCTTTTTTTGAAGTACAAATGTCGTTAATGCCACATGAAATATTATTAAAAACATGCATACTCACAGCCTCAACTAAAGTTGTTTTATTGTCAAAATGCTGGTAAATGGTTTTTTTAGAAATACCTATATGATTAGAAATATCATCCATTGTAATGCTCTTAAACCCATAGTTTAAAAACAAATCAGTAGCGTTAATTAATATTTTTTCTCTCATAATGCGTGCAAATGTACAATAGGAAACTTTAAAAACAAAAAAAGTTTCCAAAGTTTTAATGATTTTTTAACATATAATTTTAATAGGGACTTTTTAATATGATGAATTGCTTTATTTTTGCTGTATGCTATCAATAGAAACATACCAAAAGAAATTTATTGAATATCTTGAAGAATATTCCGTAGTAAGGGAACCTAAAAACCTTTATGAACCTATTCAATATATTTTGAAATTAGGAGGTAAGCGTATGCGACCGGTTTTAACCTTAATGACCACTGAAATTTTTAATTCAGATTTTAAAAGGAGTTTAAATGCGGCTTTAAGTATTGAGGTTTTTCATAATTTTTCTTTAGTCCATGATGATATAATGGATGATGCCCCATTACGCCGAGGTCATGAAACAGTGCATGAAAAATGGGATATTAATACTGGAATTCTTTCAGGTGATGCTATGCTTATTATGGCTTATCAATTATTTGAAGCTTATGACGATAAAACGTTTAGAGGTTTAGCAGAGTTGTTTAGTAAAACGGCCTTAGAAGTTTGTGAAGGTCAGCAATATGACGTTGATTTTGAGAACAGAAATGACGTCACTATTCCTGAATATTTAAAAATGATTGAATATAAAACGGCTGTTTTAGTAGGGGCAGCTATGAAAATGGGGGCTATCGTTGCAGAAGCTTCTGAAAAAGATCAGGAACGTATTTATGAATTTGGAAAGAATTTAGGAATAGCCTTTCAGCTGCAAGATGATTATTTAGATGCTTATGGAGATCCAAAAACTTTTGGAAAACAGATAGGAGGGGATATTATTGAAAATAAAAAAACCTTTTTATATATCAATGCCTTAAAGCTTTCCAATCCTGAAGATAGTATTCAATTACAGCATTTATTTAGTATTAACCCAAATAATCCTGAAGAAAAAATAGAAATAGCTAAACAAATTTTTATGGATAGCGGCTCTACTACTGCAACCAAAGAAGCTATACATGACTATACTCAAAAAGCTTTTGGGGTTTTGGATTCTTTAAATATTTCAGAAGATAAAAAGTTGCTTTTGAAGCAGTTTGGAGAGCAATTAATGAATAGAAATATATAATGCATTTTCCAGCTACCTTTGATGCTTTAATAATTGAAGCAAATCAGCTAAAACTATATAAAAAACTTGTAGAGCAACTTAATAAGGATTTTTTATTAGCAAATATCAATATAGATTTTCATGAAGATATATTACCTAGCAGTTTAAAGGTAATCCTTCATGAAACAATTTATGACCTCATACAAAATAAGTTTACGGACTATTTAAATTTATTATATATTATTGATGTTCCCGAAAAGCAAATAAAGCGTTTGGATGGTGAAGACACTTTGTTACTTTCTGAACAGGTTTCTTTTTTGATTTTAAAAAGAGAATGGCAAAAGGTGTGGTACAGGAATAATTATTAAAAAAAAAGTTGGCTTCTAAAATTTCTTTTAAAACCCAACTTCGAATTTGCTATTAATATAAAATCTCAATTATTCATTAAAGTTTGTTCAAGACGTTTTGCCTTTGGGTGTAAAATATTATTTTCCAAGTGGATGTGCTGATGTAAATCCTGTTCAAATTCATCCAATTTTGCGTAAAGCGCTCTGAATGTGTTACACGCTTCTTCAGGCGGTGTAAAGGTGTTAGTTAATTTTGCAATTTCTTTAAAAATATCACCAACAACTTCATGTTCCATTTCCATCATAGTTATTGGATTATTGATACTTCCAAAAGGAGGAGAATTTAAAGATTCTTTGGAAAGTTCAAGTTGTAAAAGTGATTTTATATAAGGAAATAAAATGGTTTCTTCTTTCTGCATGTGTGAAGCTAATTCATTGGCAGCTTCATTAAAAAGATCATTAATCTTTAAAACTTCTGTATAATGATGACCATGGACTTCTGCAACTCTGTTTGAATATTGTAAAATTAAAGGGATGGATTCTGCAACATATGTATGATGAACATTTAAAATATGGTCAATTAAAAAGTCAAGTTTCCAGGAATTGTAATTATATGCTTTTGGTGCCTCATCAACTTTTAATAATTCTTCTTTTAGTTGAGAATAATCGAGCTTCTTTTTTTCACAAGCCTTAGTTATAGTAATGCCACCTCCACAACAAAAATCAATCCCGTACTTTTTAAATATATGTGCGGTTTTAATATTTTCTGAAACGACTTCAGCAACAGTTTTGTTATCAATTGTATTCATAGTAAAAAGTTTAAAAGGTTTCCATAAAAAAGACTTTTTTGTCTTTTTTATGATGATCAAAAATAAATGAATAGGATTTTTTAAAATATGATTATTATCAGTTCTTTTATTATCCCAAAAGGGATGGAATAAAAGTTAGAAATCTTTTTTTGCTGATTTGTAAATAATCCTAAAGACAGGTAAAATCACCCATATGGTTAACATAGTTATAGATACTATTAAGCCAAAATGAGTACCAAAAAATTGTTTAAACACAGCTCCAGTATAACCTAGTAAAGCAGAAATATCTAACTTTAATAAAATGAGCGTTCTTGAAAGGTCAATTGGATTTAACATGGTTCCTATTAAAGATAATTTATCTAAAGGATAATCTTCAAAAAGTATTAATGACATTAAAAAGATACCGTCATAAATGATGGCTAAAAAAAGCCATACCAAGATGGAATACCCAAATCCTTTAATTTTATTTTCATTTGAAAGCGCCATATTAAAAGCCAATGCGCTAAAAATAAATGTGAGAAATACACCTGTAATAAGGAGCAATGAAAAATCCCAAATGGCATTTGATTTGAATAAGCCATAAAAAATAAAGGGGATGCCTAATCCCAAAACCAAACTCATTGATAATGAAATCGCAACTCCTAAATACTGACCCAAAAATATAGTGGTTCGTTTTAAGGGCTGCGCCAATAAAAGTTCTGTAAATTCTTTAGAATTATAATAGTACATAACGCCAAAAATAGTTCCAATGAGAGGGACTAAAACAATAATCACATTCATTAAAGTAATGACAGCTTTGGACAGATCATTGTTTAAAAACAATAAAACCACACCTAAAGTTAAATAAAAGGCAAAGTAAATATAACTCCAGCGGCTGCGGATTAAATCAAAAAAACTATATTTTAAAATTTTAAGCATGGTTCTCAGTCAGTATTGATGCAATAGCCCGTTCAAAATCGGGTTGATTGGTTTTAGTTTTTAGTTCATTTATAGTTCCTTTGAAATAAATTTCTCCTTCTAATAAGAACACAATTTCATCAGAGATCTCTTCCACAAAACTCATGATATGTGAAGTAATTAATATGGTTTTTCCTTTGACTTTTTCGGCTTGAATCAAATCCTTTAATCGAATTAACGCAATAGGGTCTAAACCTGATGTGGGTTCATCCAAAATAATAAGCGGGCAATCAAACATAAAGGCAAGAACTATATTTACTTTCTGTTTTGTGCCTCCAGAAAGATTGCCTAATTTTTTGTCAAGAAAAGGTTCAAGTTTAAACATTTTAATCAAGCTCTCCTCATTAGTCGACTTTCCACGTAAATCTTTAATCATAGTGATGAGCTCGTTTACTTTCAAATTGCTAGGAAAGTTTGCTATTTGCGGTAAATAATCAATTTGATTCCTGTAGTTACAACTTTTTTTAATATTTTTTCCAAGCACAGTAATGGTTCCCTGATTAGGAATAACCATTCCTAATATGGATTTTATCATGGTGGTTTTTCCTGATCCATTTGGTCCGAGCACAGCAAATATGCCACCTTCTTTTATATCAAGATTAACACCGCTTAGCACAATGTTTTTACCAAATTTTTTATGTAAGTTTTGAATGCTTACCATACTATTTTTTTAATTAATGGATTGTTATCTAATAAGTTGTCTGGTGTAAAAACAGGAGACACTTTTTCTGAAAAATCAATAATGTCTATGAATAAACTACGCAATAATATAATGGTTTCGGGGGTCCTGTTTACAATATATGAGAATAATTTAACGGGTCTGTAAGGGACATCGCCAATACCATTTTTATCTAAATCATAACCGGTATAATTGCTCCAGTAATTTTTATCAAAGACATTATCGTTAATGTTACTATTATACGAGATATCAAATGAATTATATAAAAAATTATTGCCGATAAATTTGTTGGTGTAACAGGCGCCTCTCACTTTTATGGCCCAGCCGTTATTTATAAAATTGTTTTTTACATAATCAATTCTGTTTGACCCTTCAATATTAATTCCGATAGTATTTTCTTCAAAAATGTTCCCTTTAATTTCGGCATCGTTAATTTCTTTTAAAAGCAAGCCGTAGGATGCTGTACCCCAATTGTTTCTAAAGGTATTTGAGAACATTTTTATTTTTTTTGAAAACATTACAGCAACACCGGCGCCATTATTTGAGAATACATTATTTTCATAAGTATCATTATTTGAAAACATAAAATGCAGTCCGTATCTCAAATTATTGGTGCTTATATTATTTTTTATGATGCAGTTATCTGAAAACTCTAAATAGATGCCATCTCTGGCATGTTGAACGATATTGTTTTCTATAATTATATTCTTGCAATACCACAATTGTATGGCATTGCCAGAATTATGCTCTGTAATTGCATCACCAATTACCTTGTTATGATACACTTTACCATTGGCAGCTTTTTCAAGGTAAATGCCAAAAAATAATTTTTCAAGAACTAAATTTTTAATCTCAAAATCCTTGCTTCTTTTTACTCTAATGGCCGCAAAATCTTCTGTATAACTTGTCCCTACATTGATAATAAATAAACCATCTACTACCACATGGTCTGAAACAATGGTGATGATTTCTCCTTTTAGTTCCCCATCAATAACGGGATAATTTTCTCCTATTATGGTGAGAGGCTTATTTATTTCAATCTTATATTCTTTATAGGTGCCTTTTTTTACAAGAATGGTATCATAATCTTTAGCCAAAGCAATTGCTTTTTTTAAGGAGGTTGTTTGACAGTCTTTGCATACAATGATAGGCTGCGCCAAAATAGTTTGGGTATAACCAGTTAGGATTGTTAAAAGACTATATATAATAAATCGATGGGTCACAGAAAATTGCAATAAATTATTTTTAGGCTAAAGTATATAAATGAATTTTAATTTTTTTGAATGACAAAGTATAAATAATAAAATACCGATTTGAAATCAATAATCCATTACAAATAAAAATCTGAGAAAGATTATTATAAATGATTTAATAATTCCTGCCAAGAATAGAGAGTGCCACCCTTTTCTGATTGTACGGCTAATGCCTCATTTTTTGTTTTAAATGCAGATAAATAGGCGCCCATTGGACTGGGAATATTTTGGCTTATCAAAAAAGTTGCCTTTGTTGCATCTATAAGGGCTTCGGGTTTATTGTAATTGTTTGATAGATATAATTTTATTTCTGAAGTGTCGAATTCTTTCAGAAAGTTAATCATGCATTCAGAAGCATCAAACGTATAAATTTTACCTTTTTTTGTAACTATTTCAGCGGCATGAATTTTATCTACAATAGTCATTTTACAATAATGACAACCATCTGCTCCGTAATTAATAGCTTGTGGAGAGACATTGCAACTATAACATAGCCAAAGAAGGGTTACTAATGATAATGTTTTTAATGTTTTCATTTATAAGTTGGTTGATTTATAAACTGCTTTAAACTTTTTTTACTTGCTTTTTTCCAATAAAATAGGCGATTAAAGAGGTGAAAATCCCGAAACCTAACAAATAAGCGCCTAACCTAGGATATGAATGTGCTGTAAAATTTAAAATATGTTTAGTCCCAAATAGCGGTGGCTGAAAACCCATAACAGTTCCGTCAGGATTTGTAAATTTCATAATCGCTTTTGGATCTAAATTATGTCCATAATCATGTTCCCAAAGATAAAAATCATAAATACCCGCAGTACTTAAAACAACCATTAAGATAAACCACCCTAAGAACCACTTATAATTTCCTTTGAAGGCTATTAATAGACCTATTATTGTGGAAATAATGATTCCAATTGGAAATATTTTAAATTCAGGAATGGCATCTGGTATGTATTTCATCCCAACATAATGGTTCATTAAATTAATATTTTTAATATCATGTGGATGCGCATCGGCAAAATCATTAATATGAATATTCATGCCTAAAGGAATAGGGTATTGAGGCGCTTCTAAAGTAATATTCCATAAAGGAAAAAGAAACAATCCTAAAGGTAATAATGCTGCAATGAGCATAATGATATTTGACTTTTTCATGATTTTATATTTAGGGTTTGAAATGATAATTTAAAAATTAAGGCGAGAGCGATTCACTCTCGCCTTAATTGGAAATTAACAACTAAAATCAATTTTCCATTAATAATTTATTAAAAATCGTCTCCTAAAGACCAAGATAATTCAATGTTTGAAGAAGCGGGTGATACTCTTACATAACCTTGCATTTCTTGATGTAATGCAGAACAGAAATCAGTACAATAGAATGGCCAAACCCCCACTTGTTTTGGTTCCCACACAAATGTTTCTGTTTGTCCTGGCATAATTAGTAATTCAGAAGTATTTGCTCCAATCATAGCTATTCCATGAGGAACATCATAATCTTGTTCAAGATTGGTGATGTGGAAAAATACTTTATCTCCTACTTTTATACCTTCAATATTATCTGGTGAGAAGTGACTTCTTATCATGGTCATTTGAACATGAACTTCATTTCCTTTTCTAACAACCTTAGTATCCGCATCAGATTTTGCTGCGTAAGGATGTTTATTTTCTTCTAATTTGTACAATTTTTTAGAATTTGCTTCAATTAATGATGCAGGACAACCGGCAGCATAGTGAGGTTCTCCAATGGTTGGAAAATCTAATAACAATTCCATTTTGTCTCCAGAAATATCATATAACTGAGCAGATTGAGTCACTTCAGGTCCAGTTGGTAAGTAACGGTCTTTGGTGATTTTATTCATTGCTACAACATATTTACCAAAAGGCTCGGCTGAATTTCCGCCAGGAATCATTAAGTGACCAACAGAATAATAGGTTGGTTTTCTATCTAAAACTTCCCAAGTACCTAATTTCCATTTTACAACTTCAGAAGAAATGAAGAAGGTGGTATAAGCATTACCTTTTCCGTCAAATTCTGTATGTAATGGGCCTAAACCTGGTTGTTCAACAGATCCTGCTAAAACATCTTCAAATTTTAAAATTGGAATGCCATAAGCTTCACCGTCAAATTTTTTATTTTCAATAGCATCTAGCATTTTTGTGAACGAGTGAACGGTAAGGTTCGCAGAAAGTTTTCCGTTTCCAACAATATATTCTCCAGTTGGATCTACATCACAACCATGAGGAGATTTTGGTGTTGGTAAAAAATACACAGCTCCAGGAACGTCTAATGGGTTTACTGTTAAAACTTCATTAATCATGGTAGATGTAGCAGTATGTGTTTCATCACTGTATATATTATGTGCATAATTTGTTGGCATCTTGGTTCCGCCACCATTATTCACATACTCTTCTATTTTTTTCCAATTAATGGCAGCAATAAAATCTTTGTCGTTTTGAGAGGCATTGACTTCTAAAAGAGAGTTTGCTTCTTCAGTATTATAGGTTGTAAAGAAGAACCAACCATGAGATTTACCTCTTCCCGGATGTGATAAATCATAATCAAAACCTGGCATTAATATTTGAAATTTAATAGCCATTTCTCCATTTTCAGGATTTACTTTTAAAAATGACAAAGACCCTTTAAAGTTCCCTTTATAATCTTTAATAGACATGTCTCTTTGAGGAATTGGCACACTAAAACGTGTTCCGGCCACCACATATTCTGTGTTTTCTGTTACGAAGGAAGAACTGTGATTCCCTGCGCTATTAGGGATTTCAATAATCTCGGTAGTTTCAAAAGTTGTTAAATCTATTTTAGCAATACGTGGTGTATTATTGGCATTAATATAAATATATCTTCCATCTAATTTTCCAGCCGTTTGAGAAATATCAGGATGGTGGGAATCATCCCAAGGAATAAATCCATGAGACGTATTTAGCATAGGCTTTGTTTCTTCATTATATCCCCAGGCTTTTTCTGCATCTTGGGAAAATACGGGGATTACTTTAAATAACCTTCCAGAAGGCAGGCCGTAAACAGATAATTGCCCGCTAAAACCACCTGAAATAAATGCATAAAACTCATCATGCTCACCAGGTGCTACATATACTTTCTCGGCAACATTAGAACTTAAAGCGCTGTTTGATTTTGATTCACCATTATTACAACTGGTAAAAATCAGTGCAATAATTAAGAACCCAATAGTTGAATTAAATAATTTTTTCATTTTATTAGTTGTTAGTTTTTAGTTTTATTCTTTAGAAGGAGGAAGTAATACTTTGTCAATTACATGTACAATACCGTTACCTGCTTTTACACTGGCAATAATGTTTGCCCCCCCAATAACAGGTTTACCATCAATTATTTCAA
>JAHENA010000090.1 GCA_024643405.1 Flavobacteriales bacterium
TTTTAAATTTCCAAAATGATTATTCGAGATTTTCAAATGTCATTTTGAAAATTATACATGTATGGTCCTTATTATTAGCTCTTATTTTAGGTTATAGTATCTATTTGTTTTATTTAAAAAATGACTCACAAATAAGTCCGGAAAATGCTGTTCTGGCTTATTATGACGCCATAGATTTTAAAGAATTTGAAAAAGCACACAGCTTAATAGATCCCAAAAGTAATTTACCCATTGACCAATACATGCTACAAATATCTGTTACAGATGGTTTGTTAAGCTCCTATGCAAAATTAGATGCCATTGAAACTAAAATCTTAAGTAAAACAAATACGTTGGCTACTGCTAAAGTCACTACTCACTGGATTACACCACTTGAAAAAATAAATAAAATTGATTATAAAAATCTTGTTAAGGAGCATGGAAAATGGTTTATAAAACCCGACCCCATTGATTTAGATTTACCACCAGACCAATTGTATTCAGATAATGTAACAAGCTATTTTAATCAAGGCAGAAGACGGATTACTACTGAACAAACCCATCATGAAGATATTTTAAAACAACCTGTTTTAGAAATACTTTCAGCTAAACTGGTAAAAAATAATGACCATTATGCCTTAATTGGTGAAATCCAGAATATTGATAACGTGCCTGCCGATGTGGTTTTAAAAGGCACCCTTTATAACGACAACAACAAGGAACTTGCTACTTTTAATGCCAAACATCAGGTAAAACACAAACTCATGCCTAAAGAAGTGAGTTCATTCAAAATTAATTTTGAAGGCATCGCTTGGTCTAAAACTGAAGATTCTATCCCAAAAACATTTAATCCTGACGAATTTACGCCTCTAGAATTTGAAGAACAACCAACCAAATTCAATTTACAAATAGCAGGTAATGTATCAGGTTCAGATTTATATAAAGATGTCGTCCTTAGCTCTATTGAATTCAATAATAATAGTATTAAAGGCCTTTTATTTAATAGCGGATTGGAAGAAATTACAATTCCGCAATTGCTTATTACCTATTACGATAAAGACAAAAACATGTTATGGGTCGATCATAAATTTTTAGAAGAAGGTATTAGGCAACAACGTAAACAAGATTTTGAATATATCCTTTTGGAAAACACACAATTTAAGGAGATTAGTAATGATATGACAAATTGTTATGTTAATGGACTACCAAATAAAGATATCGCATACAAAGTGGTGCCAAACCGAATTAAAAATCATACCAGTTCAGAATTACAACCTGTAAATAATAACGATTACAGTTTTATTAAAATTGAATTAAACACCTATATAGGAAGCCCGAATTAATGTTAAAAAAAACCACATATGCGCTTTTATTTTGTTTGATTATTTTATCATCATTCACTAATATTCAAACTCTAAAAAGCACAGCGCCATTAACCCTTTTAACCAAGGACACGCTTTTTCAAGCTGGCAGTGACGTTGTATTAAAATTTTCAGGTTCAGAATTAAATAATCTTACTTTATATTGTTCTAATAGTTATGGTTCTATTTTGGTGAAGCCTTCTTTCGAATCCAACACTATTCAGTTTAAAATACCGGCATATTTATCAAATAAAACAGGTGTTATAACCTGGAAATTATTAAATGAACCCAACTCACTTACTGGTCAAATAAAAATTTTTCCGAAGCATGAAGTTAAAAAAATAGAGACGTACATTGGTCCACCAAGTATTCAGGCTGGTAACAGAGATTTTAGTATGATTGTAGTGATTCCATCGGACCCTTTAGATAACCCCGTTTCAGACAGTACCAAAGTAGACATCAAATATCAGTTTTTGGATTCGGAAGTTGTTGAACCCGTATTTACCAAAAATCTTATTGCTTACAAAAACATATATTCTCAAAGAAAAACTGGTCGTTATTTGGTTTCTACAGAATGTTTAGGTATTAATTCCAAAGAATTTGATGTGAATATCACCCCATCAAATCCTACTAATTTTTCCATCACCTATAACCGGCATCACGTCTATGCAGATGGCAATCAAATCACCACTTTTTCAACTTCAATAATAAAAGATGAATTTAATAACATAGTTAGTGATGGTACTTTTGTTGAATTCTTTATAAAAACAAAGCAAAACACTGTTTTAAAAACGTCGGGAAACACGGTAGATGGTATTGCAACTGCGAAAATAATTCATCCAGACCATGAAGCTCAATGGGAGGTTAAAGCCTATATAAACGGTATGTCTGAGAGTAACACGTTGTCTCTTAACTACAAACAAGTTATAAAAGATTATACTGTGGCATTTTCTAAAAATAATAGAGCAATTACAGTGGGCCCATTACAAAGTTTTATGAATCAAATGATTCCTGACGGGTTACAAGTTGAAATATTAATTTACAAAAATGACAGTTTAATTAATTCTGAAATAAAAACTTCGAACCAAGGATTTGTTTCGTTTGTATTGATTAAAGACAAATACCCAGACGACATCTACGAACTTAAAATAATAGCTGCTGGAATTGAAAAATCGTTTAAAAACATCAAATTATGGTAAGTGTTAGTAAAAACATATTGCGTGGTGTTTTAGTTGCATCTTATATTGGGATTATTATTTTAATAATCTTTGGGGTGAGTGCTATTTTTAGCTACTTAAATACAGGTGCCGACCGAAGTAAAATGCTTCATACCGAGATTAAAAAAATAGATCAGTATTTACCAAAAGTAATCTGGACTCCTATTAATAATGAGGGGCGACCAATGGATAACCAAACCCTAAATTCTTTAGAAAATGATTATCTAGATGCCTGGTATGTTATGCACATAAGTTATTTAACCAATACAACCAAAGGCATTGAGGATTACTACACAGAAAGTGCTCGTGAAAATTTATTTAATATTGTTAATTCAAATAAACTTGACAATATTCACGTTGATGGCACGACTTTAGAACATCATTTAACACTTGATTTTTTTAGTGAAGACGGTCAATTAATTGTTTTAACAGATAAGGAGGTAACTGAATATAAAGCTGTTTATAAAAACAACAAATTAATTCTTGAAACGACAGAAATCTCCAATTATAAGATTGTATTATTATTGGAAGATGGTTTTTGGAGAATTCGCCATTTAGTAAAAGAAAAAAGCGAAGAATTTAAAGAACCTATTCATTCTGTTGATGTGGCAAACCTTAACATAAAAGGCATCAATTATTATCCACAAGCTACTCCCTGGGATATGTTTGGAAACAACTTTGATATTGATATCATCACAAAAGATTTTAAGCTTATTGCACAAACCGGATTGAGCTCTATTAGGGTTTTTGTGCCTTATGAAGGTTTTGGAAAGGCTCAGGTAAAACCAGAAAAACTTGAGAAATTAAAACAAGTACTGGACACCGCTGAAGCAAACGATTTAAAAGTGATTATTACTTTATTTGATTTTTACGGAGACTATTCTGTTTTAGACTGGACCCTTAACCAACGGTATGCCGAAACTATTGTCTCTCAATTTAAAAACCATAACGCAATACTGGCATGGGATATAAAAAACGAACCTAATTTAGATTTTGAATCCCGAGAAGAAACAAAAGTAACTTCCTGGTTAAAACACATGATTCAATTAGTAAAATCTGTAGACCAAAACCATGCCGTGACCATTGGTTGGTCGGATGCTGAAAGTGCCAGTATTTTAAAGGACGATGTCGATTTTGTTTCCTTTCATTATTATAAAAATATAAATGATTTAGAAAACATTTATCAAAACATCAAAAAAGAAATCCCTCTAAAACCTGTTGTTATTACAGAATTTGGCATGTCTTCGTATAGTGGATTATGGAATTTCTTCAGGGGTTCTGAACAAGATCAAGCAGAATATCATCATACTATTCAGGATATTTTTGCAAAAAACAATATCCCTTTTATGTCATGGACATTATATGATTTTTCAGAAATACCAAAGGAAGTCGTTGGACGACTTCCTTGGCGTAAAAAGATTCAAGAGCATTACGGATTTTTAAATCTGAATGGCGAAGCCAAACCCTCTTTTAAATATATTTTTAAGCAATAAGACTTTCTGCTTTAGACACGTTTTTACCCATTAAAACAGCATTGAATGTTTCTAAGTATATGTCTGCAATTTTACTCATTGGTAAAGCCGTTGCAGCTTTATAATTTGCTTTTCCAAGTTCAATTCTATAAGCCTCATTAGTTACAATTTTCTCAATAGCTAAGGCCATACTTTCAACACTTGTTGGATCAAAAAATTCACCTTGATAACCTTCATCCTTAACTAAATGAGCTAAATCACCTAAGTCTGGCATAACCACAGCTTTTCCATAGCTTCCTGCCTGGTGCAATACTCCAGAACTTCCTGTTGTAGAGGTGTATGGAAATACAACCACTGTACTTTCATTAAATATTGTCGGCACTTCATGTTCCTCCACATACCCAGTAAAACGCAGTTGTGGAATATGTTTACAATCCTCTTCTACTTTTGCTAAATACCCTAATACATTAGGATTATCTGTCCCGGCAATAACAACTTCTAAATTTAATCCAGTTGATTTTCTAACCATTTCAACAGCTTCAATCATACCTTCCACTTTTTTATAAGTTCCAAATTTTCCGAAAGTCATAATTTGCATTGGATTAGTAGGCACCATATAATTAGGCTCTTCAGGAATTTCAAAGGTTCCGTGAGGTATTAATTTTACATTTTTAGCGTTATACTTTTTCTCTAAAACATCCACATACTTTTCAATTGTAAGGGCTACAACGTCTGCCTGAAGAATTAATCTGGTTAAGGTAGATCCTATAAATCCGTATACTTTTTGCATAAACTTATTTGAAGTAAACCCAGCAGTACCTAAATCGACTTCTTCCAAAATATTATGAAGTAATACGATATTTGGAATACTTTTTAACTTACAAACCAAAGGCAACATTAAACCTAGTGCAGCTGCAATTTTTTTATCGCCAAATTTCATGAATTGTAAATTAAACAATACGGCATCAGGCTTGGTTTTATTGATCGCCTTTGTTACGCTAACAATATTGGCATAACTGTTAAAAGACCAACATTCTTTGATGGTTATTTTACAACCAGCCTCTGTAAAGTTAATGTCCTTTTCTCCTTCTGTTTTATCTGTTAACAAAATTAATTCTGTGATGGATTCTTTTTGTCTGAAGTGCTTTACTAAGTGATAAGCATATTCATTTAAAGTTACTTTACTTGGAGGATATGCTGTTACAATTGCTAATTTCATGGTTTTTATTTTTTAATTATGATACAAATTTGGGGTATAAAATTTCAATATTTTGGTTGATGTAGATGGTATGCTCGTTACTGTAGACGAATGGAAAATTCCTTTAGATTAAGCCTTTTTATGTTTTAAGGTTCTGTACTCTATACTAAAGAAACCAATTTGGATTAACAGCAAAAGAACCATGGCAATAATTTGCATGTGAACCACTTGTTCTAAACTCTGGTGGAAAATGATTACCAAGCCCATTTGAAGCATGCCAAAAACTCCGGAAATAATTACTGGTATATACTTATCTAGAGATAAATAATAATATGCAAAGATATTTGACACAGCAAACATACCAGTGGCTACAGCGTATTTCCATAATAACGGCGCCATTGGCAAATAGCTTTTTCCAAATAGTAACGTAATCATAGTTTCTGGAAAAATTGCACATGTTAAAACAATAACTATGGCTATTGTTGCAATATAACCCACATATTTAAATAAAACTGGGGCTGTTGATTTACCTTCTTTATGTAATTGAATAACGGTAGGTAATAATAACATGACAAACATCCAAGCTACAAAATACACAATACGACCAATAAGGGCTAAAGAGGCATAGAGTCCAGCTTCATACGATTCAAAATAATGCTTCACTAATAATATATCGCTATTATTTATAATGATTTGAGTCAATTCATAAAAAGCTGTAAGCATAAAAAAGTTTCTTACCTGCTTACTTTTTGAAGCATCAACAAAAGTCTTTTTAAAAGAAATATTTTCAGTTTTAAACGGAAACAAGCCAAATCCAAAAGAAATTAAGATTCCTACTGCAATAACTACGGACGACTGAATATTAAACAGAAAAATTAACCCAAGCGTAATTATTAATCGACTTAACATTTCACCTTGATAGGTTATGGATAGCAACTTAAATTCCTTTTGTCCTTGAAAAACACCTCGGTTTACACTCATTAAAAAATATAAGGGAACTCCAATACCAAATACTACAAACATAGTAGATGAAGAGGTATTAAAAATATTTTGCAATTGAGTTGAAAAATATATTATCAGTATTCCCAAAAGTAAACCAACTAAAAGCGCATTCTTATAAACTCTTGAAATAAAATTTTTAAACAAATCTGCCTCAAACAACACAGAAAATTTTGCAGTTACCAGTTGAAAAGTCATTGCAATAAATGACAATACCAACAAAAAAGTAATAAGTACTGCGGCATCTGCAAATTGAGCAGGACCTAAAAGGCGACCCAGTATAAGATTATACAAATAGTTGCCACCATTTACAACCAAAACACTAAGCATAAACAATTGTTCGGAAGTAATTTTTCTTGATTTTATTAATGAGATAACTTGCATAATCTTGTTATATTTTTTTTATTAGGCTACTTTAGTACAATAAAATCCTTGATAAATTTCATCACTTTTTTTACCTGTAATTTTGAAGTTGATACTGTGAATTAATGAATTCATATGTAACTTATAAAGAACCAGCATTCCGCAGGTATCAATCTTACTTACTTCATCAATATTAACGGTTAACATCTTCTCGTTTTTCATTAAATATTGAAAATGATTCAAAAATGATGAAGCTGTTGACGAATCAATTACTCCATTCACAAAAAAAGTTCCGTTTTGTTCTGCTATTTTAAGAGCCATAATGTTTATATTTAAAGGATTATTATTTTAATTTCTGATACAAAGATGCAAACTCAAATTCAGGTTCAATGGCTTATAACGTCGAGTTGCCATTTGCTTTAGACGAATGATAATAATCTAATGATTAACAATATTCAATAAACACCCTATTAATGCAACATAAATCAATTTTACTTCTATTATTATGTATAACCTTAACCGGTTTTGCCCAAAATATGCAAGAAGGGTTTACCTATTTAGAGACTGGAAAGTATGATAAAGCTGAAGTGTTTTTTGAAAATGTTTTAAAAGATTTTCCAGACAATAAGACCGCCAAATTATGTTATGGCAGAGCCGTTGGCCTTCTAGGAAATTCAGAAAAGGCAGTTTCTATATTTACCGATTTACTCGAAATATATCCAACAGATTTTGAAATTAAATTAAACTATGCCGAATCATTACTTTGGAATAAAAATTATACCGATGCAAAAACTTTTTATGAGGGTTTAATAAAAGAAGATCCTAAAAGTTTTCCTGCTCTTTTAGGCTATGCTAATACGCTATCTAATCTTAAAATATACAATGAGGCTTTAATTTATGTAAACAAAGCATTAGAAGTATTACCTGGCAATCCTAATGCCTTAACTTCAAAAAAATACATTTATTTAGGGTACGCATATCAAAACCAACAGCAACAAAACTATGAAGAAGCAGAAAAACTATTAAAAGAAAACCTGGTGCTTTTTGATAATGACAAAGATACCTTGCTTAATTTGGCGAATCTCTATTTGATAGCTGGCGAATTTGATAAGGCCGAAGACACCTACAACATTATAAGCAACAACCCCGAAAACAAAACCATTGCACTTAATGGCATTGCATTGGTAAAACATTTAAAAGGTAAGGAAAAAGACGCCCTAAGTTATAGCCAGCAAGCTTATAATACTATTTCTACATTACAGGACACCACTGTAATAAAGCAAACACAAGAGCGCTATATCCAGGCCAACATTTGGAATAAAAAATATAAAGAAGCTAAAATTTTAATAGACGATCTTATAGAGCAGAAACCTAATGAAAACTGGATTTTAGCTTTAAGGGCTACTTTAAATATTTACAAAAGTGATTTTAAGAAAAGTGTTGAAGATTACAATCGTATTTTAGTAAATGACAGCAGCTCGTTTGATGGCAACTTAGGTAAAGCTAACGCTTTAAAAGCTTTAGGCTATTATAACGATGCCTACCAATCTGCAAACAACACCTTAACATTTTACGATAAACAAAAAGATGCCACCAATTTTATAAAAACTCTAAACACAAGCTTTACACCCTTTTTAGAAACCAAAGCATCCTACACTTTCGATAACGGAGACAATGAGGCCTATGCTTTTCAAGCAAATGTAGAATTCCCAACCTCCACCAAATTTAAATGGCTGGCCAGTTACAGTTATAGAAACACCAGTAACAGTGTCACTAATAACAAAGCGAAATCAAACAGTGCTTTGTTTGGTGTATCGTATCAATTATTACCAAACTTGACCTTTAGTGGTAGCGCCGGTTTATCCGCTGCAAATGCAGATACTAGTGATTACACCCAACTGCTTACTGATATTGTATTAAACATTAAACCCTTTAAATTACAGATATTAGATCTTGGTTATAAACGAGAAATACAAAGCTTTAATGCCGAATTATTAGATAGGGAAATTGTAATGAATAACTTTTATGCTAATTATAATATAAGTACCAATTTTAATTTAGGATGGTTTACACAATATTACTACACCTCGCAAAGTGATAACAATACCAGAAATTTAATTTTTACTTCTTTATACTATAACATACTAAGCAAGCCTTCATTAAAAGCTGGTTTTAACTACCAGTATATTACTTTTAAGGACCAGGTGCCTGCCATTTATTTTAGTCCTGAGAAATTTAACGCTACCGAAATTTTTGTGAATCTTATAAAAGATGAAGCCATTACAAAACCAAAAGAATGGTTTTACGAGTTAACCGCTGCTTTTGGTTATCAATTTATCGAAAACGATCCAAAACAAAGCACCTACAGAATACAGAGTAAAATAGGTTATAAATTTTCTGAACGAGCCTTATTAAATACTTACAGCACCCGAAGTAATATAGCGTCTGCCACAGCAGCTGGTTTTACTTTTACAGAATTTGGACTACGCTTTAAATGGTATTTATTTAATAAACCATTATTCAAATAAAAAAGGGCAAAAGAATACATCTTTTGCCCCCTACTTAAAAAATGAGTGAGAGAGAGTTACTCTATTAAGAATGTACCAACAAACCTAGCGTTATTACTATCTTTCAAAATATATTTATAGAGCCCTTTTGATAAATTTGGAGCATTATATATTACTTTTTGATTAGCAGGAATAATATGTTGTAAATCAACGGTTCTTCCTAGTAAATCAATCACCTGAATATCTATATATAAAGTTTGAGATGTTAATTTAATAGTTGTTGTAGTCTTAAATGGATTTGGATAATTAATTAATTTAGCGGTTTCTTTTAAAGGCTCATTAACCCCAAGTGTTGACTGTGTAATTCCGAATGCCAAACCATTCAAGTCTATAGAAAAAGGCACATAATTAACATAATCGCCAATTACAGAAAACACTATTGTTTTTATATCTGTAAGGGTCCCTTTTACGCCATTAGCATCTTTAAAATCATCGAATGAAATGGTATAAAAAGTCTCTTCAGAATTTGCAGGAATGGTATAACGTAAACGGTTGTTCCAATCGGTTAAATTCTCTGGCATTAAAATAATTTCAATAGGTTGACTGTTTGAAATATTAAATTCAACAGAGTTAAATTTAGTCACATCTAGTGTTTGATCTCCTGGCAATAAATGTCTGAATAAATTCACATTCCCTTTTACCATTCCAGAAACACTTGGTTGTCTTTCTACTTCATAAAGTTTTTCAGAATACTCGATTGCCTGATTTTCTACATTAAAAAAGTCAATATTGGCATACCCTTCAGGATAATCTACACCCCAAGGTCCATCGGCTAAATATAAAGCATCTTGCTGATTAGAATCGGGTGATGTAATTGAAAATCCTATATCAAATAAGGAACCCGTTGAAACAACTACCTCCTCATTAAAAGCTCCTGACAAACTAATGTTTTCAATCATATTATATCTTTCAGAAACTTCAGTTTGCTTATAATTCCCATTAAATTCAATTGATTTTGCTGAGGACTTATTAATTATTTTTAAACGAATTTCTCCATTCGAATAATACCCAGAACTTACAAAAACAGAAGGAATACGATTATTTATGTTTTCTCCTATTAGAGCTTTATCAGAATTCAATTCATTTAATACATAGTTACAAATTGAAAATAACTGTGAAAAAGAACTACCCCATATTTGGAAATTATAATAATCTCCTTCGGGATATTCCCCAATATTCCAAAAACTATGTAACTCATTGGCTTTATCGCCCAATTTTACAGAAAAACTAAGCGTATACTCTGTATTGCCTGTACTTCTTTTTAATTTAGTACTTATTATTTGATAGCCTTGAAGTGAAAAAACCCAAGCATCTTCTAATGATGAACTATTTAATCGATCGCAAATTATTTTTGAATGATCATATATTTTTCCATTGGTTTCAGTTACTAAAGCTGCTGCAACCCTGTTACTACCCTCATAATAATCGACTGCAAAAATTTGTGCTGCATTTGTGATTTGAAGAAGGTCTTCTGGACTTGAAACATAGGCTACTTCTGTGTTATTAACGCCTGTTTCAGGTAAATAATCCTGTAGCGATCTTGTCGCAGTGCTTTTTTGAACTAACTCGTTTTTAGAATAAACCAGTTGTAAACTCTTCTTATTAATGACGTTTCCGTTTTGTTTACGTTTAAAGTTTCTTTGAGCAATTAAAGTTGCCAAATCACCATTACTTTCTAATCCTCCATCATTTCCAGAACTTACAGAAGTATCTGTAGGTTCAGTGGAAGGTATAATTGTCAATTCAAGCTTTGTAGTATCTGTAGCTGTTAAACCACTAGAAGCTCTGTAGGTTGTAGCACTAACTTCAAAACTACCGTAAGACAATTCTTTATTAGTAATGTTAAGACTCCAGCTTAAACCATTTATCACTAATCCATTACTTACAGTATAGGTAACATTATCTACTATTACAGCT
>JAHENA010000176.1 GCA_024643405.1 Flavobacteriales bacterium
AATGAGGTGAAACATTTTTGTCTTGTTGTAAATCATAAAATAATAAATCGTTTATAATATTGCTCATCCATAAGTTAGAAGAATCCTGTTTAATTTGTTCAAAATTAAATATCGGCACATGTACTCGAAACTCTTCTTTAGTAATAGTATTGGTTTCTAAGTCGCCTGAGGCATTGGTATAGGAAATTTCTTTTGTAGTAGCTCCCAAATCGCTATTGCCAAAACCTAAATAAAGGCCAACAAAAAGCAAAACAATATTAAGTGGAATTATGATTTTCTCTCGACGTTTAATAATGCGCTGATTTATACGTTCATGATGATATAGATAAATAAGTAAAGAAGGAATGATTCCAATAAAAAACCAAAGCATAATATCAACCCAGTAAGGTGAAATATTGTAGCGGTTAAGTACCCAGTCTACAAATTGAAGTAGTGTCCAAGCAGCAACGAGATAGGCTGCAAAAAACTGCAACGTTTTTACCCACTTTTTTTGGTTGGTTTTTACATTCATATATTTTTGGAAGTCAGACTTTAAGTTATAAGCTAAAATATAATAATATTGTCTTACTTTTAAATTTTGCATTAAATAGTATATAAAATGATTAAAAACTACTTAAATAATATTGGCCCAGGTCCTTTGGTTGCTGCAGCGTTTATTGGTCCGGGAACGGTTACTGTTTGTACGCTTGCTGGAGCTGGTTTTGGCTTTGCTTTGCTCTGGGCTATGGTTTTTTCAATTATTGCTACGGTGGTTTTACAGGAAATGTCAGCGCGTTTAGGGATAATCACTCAAAAAGGATTATCAGAAATTATTAGGTCAGAAATTCATCAGCCTTTTTTTAGAAATATGGTCATCTTGTTAATTCTTTCAGCCATTGTTATAGGTAATGCAGCTTATGAAGCAGGAAATATTAGTGGTGGCGTTTTAGGTTTGGAAACCATTTTCGGAAACACATCCATTGAAGTTGGGAGTTTTGCTATAAATAGTTTTAGTTTGGTTATTGGTATCATAGCTTTTATAATACTTTTTATAGGAAATTATAAAGTTCTTGAAAGAGTGCTTGTTACCATGGTCATTTTAATGAGTTTGGCATTTTTAATTACAGCGATTCTCACAAAACCAGATATTTCCGAAATTTTCAATGGGATTTTTAATTTTAAGGTTCCAGAAGGTAGTATTTTAACTATTGTGGCGTTAATAGGAACAACTGTTGTTCCGTATAATCTGTTTTTGCATGCGTCTTTGGTAAAAGAAAAATGGCATGATGCATCCGATTTAAAATATGCTAGAAAAGATACGTTTATTGCAGTTGTTTTAGGAGGCATTGTTTCTATGTGCATCATCATTTCTGCAGCATCCATTCAAGCCCAAGAAATTCATAGTGCTGCTGATCTGGCTTTGGGTCTTGAGCCATTGTTTGGTAGTTTTTCCAAATATGTTTTAGCTTTAGGTTTGTTTGCAGCAGGCATCACGAGTGCCATAACAGCGCCTTTGGCTGCAGCTTATGTAACAACGGGATGTTTGGGCTGGGATTCCAATATGCGTTCCAAAAAGTTTAGAATGGTATGGATGTTTGTTTTAGGATTGGGAATTATATTTTCCTCTATTGGTTTTAAGTCTATTGAAATCATCAAGTTTGCCCAGTTTGCAAATGGACTTTTATTACCTTTAATTGCTGGTATTTTGATTTGGATCATGAACAAATCGTCAATTTTAGGAAATTACAAAAATTCAACACTTAAAAATTTAATTTCAATGGTTATACTAGCAATAACTATATTTTTGGGTTTAAAAAGCATTTTAAGCGTATTTAACTTACTATAATGAAACAATTGATTGTAGATATTAATGCAGACGTTGGAGAAGGTTTAAAAAACGAAGCTCTGCTGATGCCATTTTTGTCTTCATGCAATATTGCATGTGGAGGACATGCAGGTGATAATGAGACAATGGTTCAAGTTGTAAATTTGGCAAAAAGCCATAAAGTTAAAATTGGTGCTCATCCATCATTTCCAGATAGAGAAAATTTTGGACGTCAGATTATGAAAATCTCTTGTGCTGAATTATATACGTCCTTAAAACAACAGGTTAGAAGTTTAATGCAAGTTCTACGAAAAGAACACATAATGCTACATCATTTAAAACCTCATGGAGCACTTTATAACCTTGCAGCAATTGATCAAAAAACTGCTGAAGTTATTATTGAAGTCGTAAAAAGTATTGCTTTGCCTGTGCAGCTTTATGTGCCTTATGGTTCGGTCATTGCAGATTTAGCTCAAAAGGAAGGTATTAAGATTACTTATGAAGCGTTTGCTGATAGAAATTATAATGAAGATTTAACTTTAGTATCCAGATCTCAGAGTAACGCTATCATAACAAATCCCGATGAAGTTTTTGAACATGTTCAAACCATGATTTTTCAACAGAAAGTAAAAACCATAAGTGGAGTAGAAGTAGAAATCAAAGCAGATACTTTTTGTGTTCATGGAGATAACCCTGAAGCTTTAAAACTTCTTCATAAGCTTACTGAAAAGCTGCATGAATCTAAGGTCGTCATCATGTAATATTTTGGATACTTTTCAACCTACATATAAGCTATTTGGTGAGCGTTCAATTTTAGTGGAATGGCCTTCAATAATCAATGAAAATATACTTCAGAACATCTTGATTTTTAAAAATAACTTAGAAACTTATAAAGTTAAATTAAAAATAGAAATAAAGTCTGCATATAACTCGTTATTAATTACATATGACTATACCATAGATAATATCAATAATGAAATATCAAGCTTAGAAACCTTATATTTGTCAGAAGTAAGAATACAAAAAAGTGCCTTTAAGCACTGGAAGATTCCGGTGTGTTATGATAATAAATTTGGTTTGGATTTAGATGAAATTTCAATTCAAAAAAAGCTCTCAAAACAGACTATAATTAAGCTGCATTCTGATGCCATTTACACT
>JAHENA010000016.1 GCA_024643405.1 Flavobacteriales bacterium
CGCCGAGTTGACTTGGTTTTTGGAGTTGGTTACGATTCTGATATCAAAAAAACAAAAGAAGTATTGATGGGCGTATTAACATCACATCCAAAAGTGCTTAAAGATCCTTTACCTACTGTAAATGTATTAGAATTAGCTGATAGTTCAATAAATTTTGCGGTTAGGCCTTGGTGTGCATCAGCTGATTACTGGACAGTATATTTTGAAGTCACTGAACAAACTAAAGAAGCGTTGGATGTTGCAGGCATTGAAATACCATATCCTCATCATGTTGAAATAAGAAAACAAGTTTAAACTTTAGGTTTTAAAGCAACAAAATCTTTTAAATAATAAGGCTCAAAATAAGCGACATCTTCAAAGTCGCCTATTTTGTATTTATGATCGGCTAATAAACCTATTTCTTTTGCTGTAGGTAATTTATCTTCAATAAATATCGCATTGGGATGAGATATCAGCGTTTTTGTTTTTTCTACACCATTTCCAATAAAAAACACTTTCCCTTTTTCTAAATAGGTACTAAATGACAAGCCGTTCAAAATTTCAGCTTGAGTTTCTCTGATTTGATTATAATTTGAATCAAAAATAGCGGCATAGACTTCCATGCGTCTGGCATCCAACATGGCGACAATTACTCCCTCACAATCCTTAACCTGATGTGCTAATGCTTCTAAAGTTGAAATTGAAATTAAAGGTTTATTTAAAGCAAAACAAAGACCTTTGGCAGCAGAAACCCCTATACGTAAACCTGTGTAAGATCCAGGACCTTTACTGATGGCAATCGCATCCAGTTGATTTGGTTTAACATGGGCGCTTTTTAAAACTTCATCTATATATATATGAAGTCTTTCAGCATGAGAATAATTTTTATCGTAATCCTCCTTTAAAATCATGGTGTTTCCTTCCTTAGAAAGAGAAACTGAACAATTAGTTGTGGCTGTTTCTAGATTAAGTATTATGGCCAAAAGAAATAACTTTAATCATTATTTTCACTGTCATCACTTGCATTTGCTTTTACCTGAACTTTGTCACCATTTTTAAGTGTTTTTGTTACCACATTATATGGTCCTACAATAACTTCTTCTCCTTCTTCTAATCCCGTTGTGATTTCTATGTTAGAATCATCTTGAATCCCAGTTTTCACCACTCGAAGTTCTGCAGTATCTCCATTTTTTATAAATACACATTCAAATTTCTCTGGACTCTCCATAAGCTTTTCTGCCTCTTTACTTTTACTCCTTACTGAAGACGTATCTGTTTTAATTGTGATGGCACTTATTGGAACATTTATGGCATCATTCCTTTCGTCTGTAATAATATCAACGGTCGCGGTCATTCCGGGTCTGAAAGGAGAATAATATTCTGGTTTTCCTTCAACCAAGTCTTTATAAGACTCTTCAGCAATTCTAACTTTTACTTTAAAATTTGTAACCTGATCTGCACTTAAAACGCCATCAGCCGAATTAGAAATTTCAGTTACTACACCTTTAAATTGTTTTTTTAAATACGCATCTACCTCAACTAGAGTAGAATCCCCTATATTAACTTTTACAATATCGTTCTCATTAACATCTACTTCAACCTCCATATTAGATAAATTGGCTACTCTTAAAATTTCAGTTCCAGCCATTTGTTGTGTCCCTACAACACGTTCACCTAATTCTACATCCAATTTAGAAATGGTACCGTCCATGGGTGCATATATGGTGGTTCTATTTAAATTATCAAGGGCTTCATTAACGGTTGCACCAGCGCTTTTTACACTATAATATGCGGATTCTCTATTTGCTAATGCAATTTCATAACTTGACACGGCCTTATCCCAATCTGATTTAGAAATAATGCCCTTTTCAAAAAGCTGTTTATTTCTTTCATAGCTAGCCTTCGCTTCAGTTAACCCTGCCTCTGCTTGATTTAAATTTGCTTTCACATTTTGCAAAGAGGCTTGAACGCGATTTAAACTGGATTGGTAAATATCGGGATTGATGCGTACCAATAAATCACCTTTTTTAACTTGTTGTCCTTCAATAATTGGCAACTCTATAATTTCTCCTGAAACTTCACTAGAAATTTTTACTTCAACTTCTGGTTGAATTTTTCCAGTAGCCGAAACGGTTTCAATAATATCTACTCTGGTAATTTTTTTTGTTTCAATTTCTTTAAAATTACCACTCTTTCCATACCAGCCAGCTTTTTTTCCTGCAATTAAAGCAATTAATAAAACAACCGTAATAGATACTATTATAACAAGTGATTTCTTACTCATTTTAATTAATTTATATCAGTAATAGGAATTCCAAAATAGAACTCTAAAACTTTAAGTTTAAATATATAATCATATTTTGTACGCACTACATCACTTTGTGCTTGTTCAAATCTGCTCTGAGATTGGTTAAAATCAAAAGCGTTTAACAAACCAACATTATAACGCTCTTTAGAATAATCAAAAGCTTCTTTCCTGGCCAGTAGTGTTTTTTGGGCTGCTTCATAAGCCTTTAATGCCCCTCTAGCATCATTATAAGCTTGATATACATTAGTTTCAATATCTAGATTTGCCTGCTCTAATTGATATTTAGAACGATCAACATTGACTTTACTTCTTTTTACATTATTTCTAACTGAAAATCCATTAAAAATAGGAATACTCAGAGCTAACCCATAGTTATAACCATCATTAAAACTAAACTGGTCAAATAATGGATCTGGGCCACTTATTATTGGAATTCGGTTCTCCTTTTGTGCAATAACAGGTTCACCCGTTGATTGAACTTCACCTATTTGCACTGTTGAAGTCGGGTTGTCTGGATCAAGTTGTGTTCCTGTAATTTGATCACTATATGATGCTCTTGTGTTATATCCAAAAAATCCTCTTAGGGTTGGTTGGTATGCAGCTCTGGCCATTTTTAAATCATATTCGGCCATTTTTGCGCTATTTTCTGCAATTTTAATATCATACCTCGTTTCCTTAGCCTTATTAATTATGGCTTCAGGGGATTCAGCTAATATAAAAGTATCGGGTACCTCATACATTGAATCAGCTATATCAAAATTTCTATAATCTTTAATTAATAATATTTGGGCTAATTGAATTTTTGATAATAAAATAGCATTTTGAGCATTCACAATTTGTTGTTCTTGCGAAGCAATAGTAGCCTGAATCTCAAATAAATCGCCTTTAGGTAAAGATCCAGCTTCAACCAATTCATTCGTTCTATTCAATTCTTCTTTAGTAATCTCATTCTGATTCAATAAAACTTTATATTGCTCCTTATTAAACAATATTTGGAGAAATGAATTAGCAACCATTAGCGAAATATTATCTTTCATGTCATCCAATTGATATTGAGATGCCAGTACCTCCAACTTAGCGCGATTTAATTGATATAAATTTCTCAACCCTCCATAAATATCCAAATTTGCATTTAACCCTACGGAAGAATATTGTGTAGTTACGTTTTGATAAAGACCTGTCGTAATATTTTGATTTAACCCTACATTCCAGGAATGATTCCCTGAGCCGTTTATAGATGGAAGATAATTACCAACGGCATCTTTCCTATTTAACTCAGACGCCTTAAGATCTAATTCACTTTGCTTTACTGAAATATTATTTTCAATAGCATAATCCACACAAGCTCTTAGGGTCCATTTACTGTTTTGCGCTTGAAATTGAATCGTAAATAAAACTACTATTATTAAAATTACTTTTTTCATATGTAAAATATTGGTCTACAAAAATGTTAAAGTGTTACAAATAAATTAATTATTTTGAGCATAATTTGGAATCCCTTGAATTTGATTCCACACTTTTATTTTATCAGACTTGGTAACCCCGTTTTTTACTTCTACAAAGATACCATCACTAATACCTAATTCAATGTCTTTTCTCTCAAATTTTTGATCTCCGAACTCAAGTTCAACATAAGGTTTTTTTGTTTCCCTGTCATACTGAACTAACGCCTCTCTGATTGCTAAAACATTTTCAGCCTTGTCCAAAATAATAGAGGCATTTGCACTTAAGCCTGCTCTAATAAATGTAGAATCAATGGATTTAATACTTCCTTTAATTTCAAATTGAATAGCTCCATTTTCAGCTAATCCTTTAGGAGCAATATAATCCAAGACGGCATCAAACTTTTTATTTTCAATAGCTCCAACGGTAATTTCTAGAGGTAATCCTTCTTTAATTTTTCCTACTTCACTTTCATCAACATTTCCTTCAAAAATCATTTTTTTTACATCTGCTAATGAAGCAATAGAAGTCCCTTCATTAAAATTATTAGCTTCAATCACCTGATTTCCTTCTTTTACAGGAACATCTAAAACCATCCCGGATATTGTTGCTCTCACTAATGTTTGAGCAATATTGCCCAATCCGCTAGTAGTTCCTGTTTTTATGATATCATAATTTTGTCTGGCAGAAGTCAAATTAATTTTTGACTGCTCAACATTTTGTTTAGCTTGTAAATAAGAATTGTTTATTCCTTCATAATCATTCGCCGATATGATTCCTTTTTCAAATAAAGCCTTTTGACGATCGTAGTTTGCTTGTTGTGTTTGCAAATTAATTTGAGCTGTCTCCAATGCTGTTTGACTTGTTGCAATGCTATTTTTTGCACTTGTTAATGAAGAAACATTAGGAATCACCCTGATTTTTGCTATTAAATCACCCGACTTTATATACTCTCCAGCTTCAATATACACTTCTTCAATAACACCAGAAATATTTGATTTTATTAAAACCTCTTCTTTTGGAACGATGTTCCCAGTTGCCATAGTTTTAACTATAATTGTTTGCATGGTTGGAGATTCTGAAGCATAATTAATTGGATCCTCCTGATTTTTTCTCCATAAGTAAATTAACGCCGTAACAAAAGTTGCTACAATAAGTAATAAGATGATTACCGTTCTAATTCTTTTCATTTTTTGATATTATATAAATTTATTCTAGTCTTAATGCATCAACTGGTTTCATTTTAGTAGCACTATTGGCAGGAATTAACCCTGCTAAAATACCTGAAACAACTAATATGATAAGCGCTGTAAAAACTACTGTCATACTAACACTTGGGTTTGAAAAATTATCTACCGGCCCGTTTAAATCCAACATATAATTCATAAGCCAAATTACCCCTGCGGCAAATGAAATACCTACCATTCCAGAAATAATTGTTAAAATAAGGCTCTCTTGAAGTATTTGAGCCTTAACCACCCAAGGTGTAGCACCCAACGCTCTTCTTATGCCTATCTCTTTTGTACGCTCTTTAACGACAATAAGCATGATATTGCTTATTCCAATAATTCCAGACATCAGAATTAAAGCTCCCACAAAATAACCAACAAATGTTAAAATGCTAAAAAGACCATTAACACGTTCATATTCCTCAGAAAGATCATGATAACCAAAAGTCGCATCATCAATAGGATTTACTATATGTCTTGTTTTTAAAATGTTTAAAATTCTTGGTTTTAAATCACTTATACTTATTTCATCTACAGCCGTTATTCCCATCCAACCCACATTCTCTCCAAAATTAAAAACTTGTCCAAATGTTGTAAAAGGAGCTATTATAGTATTCACTTCTTCCTGAATATCTCCACGACTATTACTATACTTGAATGTTCCAATAACCATAAAATTAACACCGTTAATTTTTATATATGAACCAATAGTTTCTTCGTTTTTATCATAAAGTGTTTTTACAACCCCAGACCCAATGACACAGACTTTACGTTTTTCATTCAAATCTGATTGACTAATGAATCTACCTTGAAGAATATCCATTGGGTTTTGTTTAATATAATCAGGCACATGTGCTTCTACTTGAAAAGCTCCAGTTTGACTCCCTCTGGTGACGTTATTTGCTCCCATATAGCCCCCAAGTCTGTTTTGAGGAGACACATATTTTATTTCAGGAATTTGTTCTTTAATCGCTTCTACATCACCTAAATCTAGATTAAAACGTCTGTTTTTAGGTAATCCCTTATACGGCATGGTGGTTCCTCTCACATAAATAAATGAAGAATTAGCCGCAAAATTTCCAAAACTAGAAACAACCCCTTTTTGCAAGCCATTAGTTAAGGCTAAAAGCAATACTAAAATAGATATTCCCCAAAATACTCCAAACGCCGTTAAGAGTGTTCTAAACTTATTAGCATTTAGTGCTTCTAGAATTTCATTCCATCTATCCTTATTAAACATATTATTCGTCTCTTAAAGCTATTATTGGTCTTATTTTTGCCGCCCTATAAGCTGGAAAAAATCCAGCGAAGGCACCAGCAAGAACTAGTATAAATACTGTAGCTATCGCTGTGTTAAAATCAACCTGAGGATATTTTATAAAATCATTTTGGATAAGTGGCCCTACAACTTCTAGCAAGGTTAATCCCAAAATGAGCCCAAACATTCCTGAAAACATGGTCACAAAAATAGCCTCCTGTAAAATCATACCTACAATTGACATGGGTTGAGCGCCCAAAGCTTTTCTAATACCAATTTCCTTGGTACGCTCTTTAACAATGATGAGCATAATGTTTCCTACTCCGACAACTCCAGCTATAATGGTACCTATTCCCACAAACCAAAATATCAATTTTATCGCATCAACAAGTGAATAAATTTTTTGAGCTTCTTCTAAATTATTATTTACTCTAATAGCTCCCAAATCATTAGGAGCTACCATTTGCATTTGTTTTAAATCTGATTCAATAGCTAAGGAAATATTTTCAGAAAGCATTACACCATCATTGAATTTTTTTGGCATTTTAATGGTGTAACTCATATTATTGATACGGTCTCCACCATTAAAAGATTTTTGCGCCGTGGTGAGTGGAATATATAATTGACTTTCTTCATCTTCACCTCCCGGATCGCGATAAACACCTATAACTTTAAAATTAATTCCATAAACAGATACATATTTACCTAATGGGTCTTCCGTTTTAAATAGATCAAGTTTCACTTTATTTCCTATAACAGCTACTTTACTTGAATTATTAACATCTGACTCATTAATAAACCGACCTTCTGCTATATCTGAATTTTCAATAAACTGGTAATCTGGCATAGACCCCCACAAACGATAATTATTTGATTCCTTGCCATAATTAACGAGTGCTCTCCAAACCATATAATTAGAAGACTTATATTCTAAATACTCTGCATAGTCATTTGAAATTTTATTAAAATCGGAGTTTTTTAATTGAATATATCTTCCTGGATTTAAACCCTTATATTCCTTTGTGGTTCTGCCGGTCCAAATATTAATTTGATTAGTTGCGTCTTTTTCAAATTCTGAAGTCACGCCATTTTGAATTCCAGAGCTAAATCCAAGTAAGATTACCAAAATAAAAATACCAGAAGCCACAGAAAGCCCGGTTAAAAAGGTTTGCAGTTTATTTTTGCCTAAGGTTTCGAATATTTCCTGCCAACGCTCAATATCAAACATATAAAGAGGCTCTTACTTGTTTTACAGGGGCATCATCAATAATAACTCCATCTTTTAAATGGACAATTCTCTTAGTCATTTGAGCTATATCATGTTCATGCGTTACAATTAAAATAGTTTTTCCTTCATCATTAATCCCTTGAATCAATTCCATAACCTCTTGCGACGTTTTAGAATCTAATGCACCTGTAGGCTCATCTGCTAATAATACTTTAGGATCACTAGCCAAAGCTCTTGCGATTGCTACACGTTGTTTTTGACCACCAGATAATTCACTTGGTAAATGATGTGACCAAGGAGCCAAACCTACCTTTTCAAGATAATACTCAGCCTTTTCAATGCGTTCTTTACGCTTTATTCCTTGGTAATACAGGGGCATTGCAACATTATCTAAAGCCGATTTATAATTGATCAGATTAAATGATTGAAAAATAAACCCTAAAAATTTATTTCTATAATTGGCCGCCACCTTTTCGTTTAAATTTTTTATTGGAACTCCGTCCAAAATATAAGACCCCGCATCTGCTTCATCAAGAATTCCGATAATGTTAAGCAACGTGGACTTTCCAGAACCTGAAGATCCCATAATGGAAACCATTTCTCCTTCTTTTACATTGAAATTAATTCCTTTTAAAACATGAAGCGAATTACTTCCCATTTGGTAAGATTTATGCAAATCTTTGATTTGTATCATAGATAGATGGTTAAAAGCACAAAAATAGTTAAACCTAGCCCTTAATTATCCTAATGAATTGTTAAGAAACTACTAATATCTTAGAAAATAAGACTGTTTAAAAAGAGAATTGTTACAGCAAAAAACAAGATTTATTGCTTTTTTGCCTGAAAGAATTTTTTATATATAACAATGCCAATGCCAGCAATTAGCAGATAGGGTATGGCCATTAAATAAATAATGCCATTGTTAATCCCTTCGGCGGTGCCTTGCCCTTCTTCCGTTTCAAGCACAGCACGACACATGGCACACTGAGCTTCTGCTGGTATGGCAACGATTAACAACAAAATCAATAAATATATATATCTATTATTTTTAGACATAATAAGGTGAAATCATAATGTAAACAACAACGCCGCTGATGGCAACATAGAACCACAAAGGAAATGTGATCTTCGCTATTTTTTTATGCCTTTCTATATTATTTGTAATAGCCCTAACATACGTAATTAACACAAATGGAATCACTATAATTGACATTAAAATATGCGTTATTAAAATGATATAATAAAAATATTTAATATACCCTTCACCTCCGTATTTTGTTGAATCACTTGTCATGTGATAGGCCACATACATTACCAAAAATGCTAACGACAAACTAATTGCAAATTGCATCAACCTTTTATGAAGTGTTATTTTTTTATTTTGAATAGCAATAAAAGCTAATACTAAAACTAGCGCAGTAACCGCATTAATAGATGCATAAATTGGAGGTAAAAAGGTTAAAGGTTCAATATCGTATCCTAATGCACGTAAATTGACTCCAAATAGAATAGCTACCACAACAGGAATAATTACTGATAGAATAACTATCCAGGTATTATATTTTTTTTCGGCTTGTATATTATCTTGTTTCATTATTCATTCAAAAGTTTTGTGATATCTTCTTTCAAAATTGTTATTTCTTCAGAAATACCCTCATCATCAACTTTCTCCTCTGGAGAAATCATTCCATTATAAAAAATTATTGGATTACCATTCACAACACGGGAACGAATAAATCCATTCTTATCAATCAAAGCAAAATTACCAGAATGTTCAAAACCCCCAGCGACTGACTCATCTTTGGCAGTATATAAGTTAAAGCCTTCATTTGCCAATTTATAAATGGTTTCTTGATTCCCTGTCATTAAATTCCAATTGGGGTTAGTTACACCATAACTATCAGCATACGCTTTTAAAACTTCTGATGTATCATGCTCTGGATTGATGGTAAATGATGCCACCCCAAAATTATCATATTCTGAAAACGAATTTTGTATTTGAATTAAATTAGCATTCATTCGCGGACATATAGTAGGACAGGTTGTAAAAAAGAACTCAATCACGTAGACCTTTCCTATATAATCTTTATTTGTAATAATTTTTCCGTTTTGATTTGTAAAACTAAAATCAGGAACAGTCTTACGTTCACCATTGATTTCAATAAAAGCTAGGTCTGAAAGTTTAGTTTTGTTTTCATCAGCAAAATCAGATCTGCTCTCATTTCTTGATACGTCTTCAGAATTTATTCTATCTATAATTTTAGGAATAAAATAAATACCAAATACTAAAATTACAAATGAAATACCTATATAAGAATAATTAGTTTTCTTCATTTTCCTTTTTTAAATCATTAGCTCTTCTTGTTGTAGAATCAAAATCCCCTTTTCTTTTTTGCCTGTATTCTGTGAATAATATACGCATGTCCTCACTCATCTTATTTTTAATTTCAGACACTTCAATACAGTCATATGCATATAACCCAAATACCGTTTTATTTTTAGCAATTTCATTATCCGCTCTATCATCAATTCTTCCACGTTGATTTAAATCCTTATCAATAATAAAAACAGAATTGGTAGCTAAACTTTCATTTAATGGCACATTACTTTTTAAACTATTGTATAATTTTTGAATAGCCAGAGGTTCGGCATAAACAAAATGCCAGAACCGTATATCCTCATAAGAATTAATTTCCTTTTTAAGTTCTTCGGTAAATTTTTGTGTTCCATTAGGAACCACTATCACAATTTGAAACTTTTTGAAGCCTTTAAATTTATCATACACCAATTCCTTTAGGTTTGATGCTGCAATAACATAATCCATAGGATTTTCTCCAAGAAAACCAAGTACCGTAATATGGTCTTTTAATAGAATATTTTCATTTGAATCTGACGGGAATTGCTGCACATCTAAAACGGATTCATTTACAATATCAAGCGGCCTGTAATTATGAGTTGCTGGGTATAAAAACAATAGAAAAGTTACAGGAAGAAAAAATAAAACCCCTAAAACTACATAGCGCTTAACTTTTTTTAAATCCACTTAAAAAGTCTTAAATTATTGAATTGCAAAAATAAAAAAAGGTGGTTTAATAAACCACCTTTCTTATATCTTTTAACACAGTATTATGTGAGTATGCGTTTTTTAAAAATTCCTTTTTAGATAACCTGATGAATATATATCTTGAATATATCCGCCTTCTTGCAATAATATAAACAGTAAATATAAAATCAAGAAAATAGCAGTCCAAACAACCATGCGTCTTAAACTAGGTGTTTCATCTCTCATGTGCATGAAATCCCAAGTGATATAATATGCTTTTACCAGAGTTAAAATAATGAATATCCAGTTCAATATTTTCATTCCTAAAAAATGACCTATCAAGGCTTCTGGTTTCATAATACCTAAAGCAACTTCAACAGAGGTCACAATGGTTAATAAAATCAAAACACCCCAAATTTTTTGAGTATTTGATTTAAATTTAATTAACCCTCTTAATATTTCTAATTTATGTGCGTGTGCCATTTCTAATTATATTATTTCAATTAAACCAGGTAGAAGAATGTAAATACAAATACCCAAACTAAATCTACAAAGTGCCAATACAATCCTACTTTTTCAACCATTTCATAACTCTTACGCTTTTCATAAGTTCCTAATATCACATTAAAGAAAATAATAATGTTAATTACAACTCCAGAAAATACGTGGAAACCGTGAAATCCTGTAATAAAAAAGAAAAAATCGGCAAACAGTGGTGAGCCATATTCATTGACATGCAAATTAGCGCCTTCAATAACATGCTTCCCATTTGATTTTATTTGTTTTAATGATTCTTCTCTTGAAAGAACCGTTTTATGACCGTGCTCATTAATATCTTGAGTTCTTACTAAAATATTATTATGAGACTCTAAACCATTAATAACTTCTTCTACTGTATAGGTTGGCAATGAGCCCTCACTCATAAACCAAACACCCGTATTACGCTGCAATTGTTCTCTCTCACGTGGTTCAGCAGTAACAAAATCTCTCAATGCTACACGATGCCCATTGGCATCAACAAACTGTAAAATATTACCTCCTTTAGTTTGTATAGCACCATAATCCCCTTTAATAAAAGTGGCCCATTCCCATGCTTGAGAACCCACGAATATAAGACCCCCGATAATAGTTAATAACATGTAAATGGTCACCTTACCTTTATTCAAGTGGTGTCCGGCGTCCACAGCTAAAACCATTGTTACAGATGACATAATCAGTATGAACGTCATAAACGCCACATAAATCATAGGTAATTCTTGTCCATGTAAAAAAGGCACGTGTGTGAATACCTCATCGGCAATTGGCCATGTTTCTATAAACTTAAATCTTGAAAATCCATAGGCTGCTAAAAACCCAGAGAATGTTAAGGCATCTGAAACAATGAAAAACCACATCATCATTTTACCATAACTTGCTTGTAAAGGCGGGTTGCCTCCTCCCCAAGTTTTACCTTCTGTTCCAGTATTTACAACTGTAGTACTCATATGTAGCATTTAGTTTTTAAAAGTTGCACAAAAATAATCATTTTATTTATCTAGCGAAATATACAAGTCTAAAATTCAAAAATCACTAAAAAAAAGTCAATTTAAGGAATTTTTATATAGAAAATATAATAAATAGATTATCTAACAAAATAGAGAAACAAAAAGAGATAAATCCAGAGTATATCAATAAAATGCCAGAAAGTTGCCGCCAATTCAAAACCTAGCATATTCTCTGTATTATACTTTTGTTTAAAATGATTATAAATTACTATCAATAAGCATATTAACCCTACGACAACATGCAGAATATGTACCATCGCTATTAAATAGATATAAGACATGGTAACATTGCTGGTTGGACCTGTAAAATTATATCCCTGATTAATGATTTCTTGAAATCCATTAAACTGATTAAAAATGAAAAGAGCTCCTAAAACAAGCGTTACTAATAACCAGATGGTGGTGGCTTTGCGAATGTGACTTTTTAAAGCTTTTTGGGCTAACATAAATGACACACTACTCATCATAATTACGACGGTACTAATCACAAATGAATTAGGCAGTTGAAAATCTTTCAACCAATCAGGCCTTGAACTACTTACAATAAAAGCACTTGTCCAGGCGGCAAATGACATAATAAGTGAAATGATGGCAAACCAAAGCATCATTTTTTTTGCTCTTTTATTTTTTTCTTCTATACTACCTTGAGTTAAATCCATGGTTATCTTATAAATTTATCAATAACATATACAATTTGAACAAGTGTTATATAGGATACACTTGCTAACATAAGTTGTTTGGCCGCTAAAGCAGTCATTTTTTTAAATAATTGAATGGCATAAAACAGCATCCCTAAGCCTAATAAAAATACTATACTTGCTGAAATAATTGACAAATGCAATTTTCCTGTAAATCCAAATACCGGAATAATAGACACTAATATCGTCCATATGGTATACATGATGACCTGTACAGCAGTACCTTTATCTTGTTTGCCTGTTGGCAGCATAAAAAATCCACCTTTTTTATAATCTTCAAACAAAAACCAACCAATAGCCCAAAAATGTGGAAATTGCCAGAAAAATTGTAATGCAAATAAGGTTCCTGGTTCAATACCAAAATCATCAGTTGCAGCAACCCAACCCAGCATAAATGGAATAGCCCCTGGAATAGCTCCAACAAAAACGGATAATGGTGTTTTTGTTTTTAAAGGTGTATATACACTAGTATATAAAAAAATAGAAATCGCCCCAAACATAGCGGTTTGCTTGTTTATGGTATACAGGATAATTATACCTAATAAAGTGAAAATTGACGCAATGATAAAAGCCGTATTTACAGACATTCGCCCTGCAGCTACAGGTCTGTTTTTAGTACGATCCATTAAGGCATCTAAATCCTTTTCAATAATTTGATTAAAAGCATTGGAGGCACCAACCATAAAATAGCCCCCAAATGCTAATAGGACTAAGGTTTTAAAATCGATCGTATCTACGCCTAGCAAATAACCGGCAAGTGAAGAAAAAACCACACTTAATGCCAATCGCATTTTAGTAATCTCTTTAAAATCAGATATTACAGATGTTGCAGTTAATGAGTTCTTATTATCCAATGAAATAAATACTTAGTCGCTTATATTTAAGAGTGCAAAGATACTTTATTAATGAATTTTATCAATATTATTTGTACCTAAATTTAAGCTGCCATAATTCACAACCAAAAAAGATTTTGTAATTTCGAAACTTCAACTATTTCCAAAATATGAAACATGAAAATACTTAAATCTCTTTTTACCATTTACGCCTTAAGTTTCGCTTTTTTAATGAGTGCTCAAAACAATCAAGAAGTTATAATTGAAACACAGCAACTTTCTGACAATGTATATATGCTTACTGGTCAAGGTGGGAATATAGGAATCTGTTTAGGTGAAGAAGGTGTTTTTATGATTGATGATCAATTTGCCCGATTAACCCCAAAAATTTTAAAAGCAATCAAAGCTTTAAGTGATAAGCCTATTCAGTATTTGATAAATACCCATTATCATGGAGACCATACCGGTGGAAATGAAAATATTGCCCAACAAGGCGCGAAAATTATTGCACATGATAATGTATATAAACGTTTGAGTGAATCTACGCCAGCCACTCCCAAGGAAGCTTTACCCGTCATCTCTTTTAATGACAAATTACAACTTCATATAAATGGTGAAGACGTTCTAGTTTTTCATGTTGAAAATGCACATACAGATGGCGATGCACTATTATACTTTACCCAAAGTAATGTACTGCATACTGGTGACACCTTTTTCAGTGAATTATATCCTTATATTGATTTAGATTCAGGAGGAAGTATTAACGGCTATATAGAAGCTGTTAAAAAAACTCTGATTTTAATTGATGATGAGACTAAAATAATTCCAGGTCATGGAAAATTATCTAATAAAGCGAAATATCAGTTTTTCTTAAGCATGCTTGAAGATTTAAAAACTAAAGTAGTAGCCGAAATTGAATCAGGCAAATCCGAAGAAGACGTTGCCACAAACACCAATATTACTAAAACTTATGACGATTTAGGATATAGTTGGGCATTTATAAATAGTGAAAGAATACGAAGGACTTTTTATAAAGGGCTAAAACAGTAATTCATTAAAAATCGAAATACCAATTAAATAAATCAGTTCTTAAACCAATATTAAACCACACCGTATTGGTCTTAAAAGTTGAAACCGTCTCAACTTCAGGATTAAAATTTCTAAAGGTAATATCTGTAAATATTTTCAAGTTTGATGCCGGATTAATGACATAACCTGCCTGAAGATTAGCATAAAATGTGTTGGCTTTTATTCCTTGCCCTACTTTAACGCCTGAATCAAATGGGCGGTCATTATAATCTCTATAAATATCCCCACCATAACTAAAATTATCTATTCCATTGTTATAATCAAACCCTTTAACACCAAAAATAAGTTTAGCATCTCCAAACCAGCGATTATAATGATATCTTCCTATAACGATAGCTTCACTAAAGTTTGAACCCCAAAGGTGGGCCATGGATTGATTATTATGTCCGTAATTTAAAACAATAGTGTTATGGGAATAGGTATAAGGTCTTACTCTGTTATATTCAAACTGCAATAATAGATTGTCAACTTTAAAAGCATCATAGTATTTTATACCTAACTGATACCCAAACTTATTCTTCCAGCTTTTCTCTCCTCCTTTCACATCACTTAATGAAAATTCATCTAAAATAAATTGACTGTACATATTAATATTGTCATTTACTTTATACTTCCCTGAAGCTCCTAAAACCGCATTTCCTGATCCCTGACCCGCTCCGAATTCCATCGCTCTGAAAAAAATGATAGGATTTAAATAATTGACATCAAAACCTCTTCCATTTGTATTGGTCCATAACACCGATTCAAATAAACCTATATTAAGCCTTTTAGAAACATTCCAGCTTAAATAATGATTTGCCATATACTTCGTTAAAAAGGCTTTATCAACAGTTGCTTCTGGTCTCACATCCTTTAACCACATCCAGGTGTTAGTATATTTAATTTTCCAGAATTTAGTGTTAAATTTTAAAAACGTGTGCGGGCTGGCAACATCACTTAAAAGTAATGACCTATAGCCGTCACCTATAAAATTTTTACCATGACCAAATTGAATATTTATAAATTTGGCTGGTGTATATGAGAGATAGGCTTCAGCAACAGGATAGTCGTATGAATCTGTTTTAAATTGTTTACCAATGCCTCTTCCTGGTATTATTGCCGGATCCGGGCCAAAAGCCTTCAAGCTCTTCGCATAATCATTTACATATTGTGCAAATCGGCCCTGACTTTCAAAAACAGAAGTATAGAAATTAAAGTTTTTTCCCAAACCACCTCGCACTAAAAGTCCTCTTGTATTATTATATGTGGTATTAAATTCAGCCTCAGAATCTTTACCGACTTCTAAATCAAAAATAGGATCAATAGTAAACCAATAATCTTTGCCCTGTAATTGCACTAAATGCTCATTCCAAAGTTTTCTGGCAACCCATGTATTTGCTGGCTTTTGGAGTTTTTCATTCTCAGCTTTAAAATCATAATAAGTAGAAACCTCTTCATATAAAAAAGGTTTAGAGGCTGTATGACTATTTGCTCCAACCAAATTCATGCTTCTGTCGAACTTTGAATAATCAAAATGAGTAAATGGAATGTTTAACTGACTTGAAAAAGTTTTCTCTTCAAACGGCACTATACCATTATTAACACTGTCAATTTCCGATTTTATTGCTGATTCAATTTTAATAATTTCATTTTGCTTTTTTAATTCAGTGGTATTTGCAACATGCGCCACTAATGGTATGTCAATTTTAATAGAGTATTGCTTATACGTTGGTTTCCCGTTATAGGTTCCTGGTTTAATTTTAGGGAATTGTGCAAAAACCCGTTTCGATTCAGTTTTTAAGTCCTCATACATCGCATCCACATAGATTACTTTAAATTGCCCTAAGGTATCAACCTCAAACAGCACTGCCGTTTGCCCAATATATTTATCATCAACAACTTTTTGTGGAACTTTAAAATTTTCAAATATTAGATGAAATACGGTCTCATCAAAGCATTTTTGTTGTGATTCCAAAGCTTTATTTTCACAATTTGAGAAAAGTGGAGGTCTTTCAAAAAAATTATTTTCTTGTGAAAACAGGTTGTATTGAACTAAAAGTAGGAGTAGAACAATGAATCTCTTCATGAAATTATTTTAAGATTTGATTTAAAGCAGAAAGATACTATATTTTTGATAATGCACTTATTAAAAAAACCGTTAACATTTAAATGATAACGGTTTTAATCACCATAATTATATTTATTTAATTCTGAACTTTAAACACTATTGGCAAGGAGTACACAACCCCAACCGGTTTATCTCGTTGCATACCCGGTTGCATATCAGGAATTTTATTAATTATACGTAATGCCTCCTCTTCTAATTTGGGATGTGGCGCACGGGTTTTAATATCAGTAACATGGCCAGTTTTATCAATTTTAAACTCAACACTAATGCGTTGCATTCCAGAGAAACCATAATCGGGAGCAATATTTCCGTCAAAGTTTTTTTGAACAAGCTTATTTATTTTATCAGACATACATTTGCGTTTGTCTTCATTAGTTTTTTTGTTTTCACAACCGGGATAGACAGGTACTTGCTCAACACGTTCAAAAGCGACATTAGGTTCATCTGGTTTATCCACCAAAATAATATCATTTATATTAAATGGCTTGTCTTCTATTGAACTACCATCAGATATTGGATCTTTTAGTTCGCTTATTGGAATATTATCTGGCACCACAACTGAAATAACTGATAATCTATTTCTTTCTTCTTTTATGTCTACATCCGTTACCTCAGGTATGTTTTCTCTAATATGACTAACCTCAATAAAGACTTTATTATTATCTGTATTAACCATGCTCATATCAGGAAGATTAGTTGTTTCAAATTTCATTTCAAACAAACCATAGATAGTCAACAGAACTACAATGAGTCCTATTTGAAAGTACACTGTAGAATTTTTTTGCAAATTCGTTTCATTCTTTTGCGATTTTTTCAATTCAATCTCACTTTGACACATGTGTAAGCACTTTTTCTTGGGAATTATCATAATCTATCTGGATTAATTGTTAATATTATGATAAAATCACAATAAGCATACCAAAAAAGAAATCCCGTTACAGATTTGTAACGGGATTTTATATTTAATAAACTATCGGATTATTTAAGGACGATAATTAATCTTGCACTTGGAATACAATTGGTAATGAATAAGGCACAGTTACAGGTTTACCACGTTGTTTTCCTGGTTTCATTTGAGGTAATAGCCCAATAACGCGAGCTGCTTCTTTTTCTAAACCCGGATGTGGTGCTCTTGCACGAATTCCTGTAATGTTTCCTGTCTTGTCAATTTTAAAAATAACATTAATACGTTGTCTTCCTGTTAAGCCTAATTCGCTTGCCAACTCAGTATTAAATTTTTTATTTACAAAAGCTGCTATTTTTTCTGACATACATGCTTTCTTAGCATCATTATTACCAGACTCACATCCTGGAAATACAGGTACATTTTCAATAACAGCAAAAGGAACTTCAATATCTTCTTCAACTTCTTCCACAGCAACATCCTCTACCTTAACAATTTCTGTATTTTGATCAGACTCTGTAGATTCAATGACAGTTTCCACTACTTCTTCCTCATCTTCAACCACAGAAATTTGTTCTGGTGCTGCAGGTGGTGGTGGTGGTGGTGGTGGCGTTTGAAGTTGCTCAGTAATTGGAATTTCCTCTTCCAGTTCTTGATCCAGATTTAATTGCCCAATATCTATTGCCGACTTGTCATAGGTCTTGTAATTGATAGCATAATTTGTAAGAAACAACATTAAAGCTAAACCAATTGCGAAGAAAAGTGAACTATTACGCCCAACATTTGCTTTAGGATTTTTCTTAAGTTCCATATTTATTGTTTTTGTAGATTGCTAAAATAACTATTTATTTATCAAAAAAACAAACCTTTATATTATTTTAATATGTATTTGTTTTTTACTGCTATTACAGCGGCCGCTAAAATAGCCCCAAAACTATTTGCAAACACATCATTAATATCTGATGACCTATATGCCGTAACAGTTCCTTGAAGTACCTCAATAACTATACCAAAAATAATAGATACAGCCACCGCATAAATTAATGCCTTTATGTTATTAAACTTAAGATTATAATAAAACGTATAATACCATAAAACAGTTAAAACAACATAAGATAACGCATGAAAAATTTTATCACCAGATGAAATTTCTACTTTAATAACACCATTTAAATCAATTAGACAAACAACAGTCAGTGCTAATGAATATAAAATTGTAATAACAAAAAAATAGGTTTTAAGCACCTACAAGGTTTTTATAATCATCTGCTGATAAAAGATTACCAACTTGTGAAAGATCCGAACATTTAAGTTTAATCATCCAACCATCTCCATAAGGATCTGAATTAACTTTTTCAGGTTCATCTTCTAAAGCTTCATTAAACTCAATTATTTCACCAGACATTGGTAAAAACAAATCGGATACCGTTTTCACCGCCTCAACAGTGCCGAAAATTTCTTCAGCATCTAACGTTTCATCTACAGTTTCAACCTCAACATATACTATATCACCTAATTCACCTTGCGCAAAATCTGTAATACCAATAGTAGCAATATTGCCTTCAATACGCACCCACTCGTGATCTTTGGTGTATTTTAATTCTGATGGAATGTTCATTTTATTTTATTAATTAGTTTGACAAATGTATTTATTCAAATGATAAATTCAAATACTTATTTATTAATTCCCAAAATTATATCTGATAGTAAATCCAGACCTAATGGTAGTTTGAGGAAATGCGGTTGAAATAGCATATTTTGAAAAGGAATAATCAAAATAAAATATTCCGGTTAAGTTTTTACTAAAAGCATAATCTGCCGAATATTTTAAACCCCAAATAGTTTGACCAGAGGTTACCTGATTATTTTCTAAATCCAAATACCTGATGATTGTTTTGTTATCTCTAACAGAAATATCCGCTTTCATATTTAAATCACTCACAATTCGTTTATTCGGCCCTGCTAAATTGGATTTTATCCTTACATCTTTAATACGATAACCCAAACCAACCACGTATTCTTTACCTTGAATCTCGGTCATTAAATTATTATCAAAACTTAATGACAACAAACGGTCTCTTTTAATTTCAGCAAGTATTTTCACTGAATTTTTCATTTCAAAATCTACGCGTATAAGCGGACTGAACATTTCGGTTAAATTAATATTACTGTATAAGATTTCATTCTTATAGTTACCTGATTGATCCAAAACATCATTTGGTTGATTAATATAATCTAAACCGTAATCAATATCTTTATAATCTAAATTAGATCTAAATTGGTTAATGGTATAGTTTGATCTATAGCCATGAGTGACTGAAAACCGTTTAAAATTCTTTTTAAACCATGCGAATTTCATAAAACCGGTATATTTAATATCCCAATTGGGAATTGGTGTATTTCTGAAGGCTCCAAGACTTATACCACCGGCATTAGTTCCTGTATAAGCCGCTAGGAAAGAGGGTAGTAAGACAGCCTGATTGTTTTTTCCAAACCCTTTTGGGAAGCCATCGGCCCCAATATTATCGGGATTATTTAAATCAATCCCTTTATCTAAGGCCAGACGTTCTGCAATTTTTATTCTGTTAGCTCTAAATTCATTAAAGGCATCAGATGATGTTTCATCACTATTGCTAAAAGCGGTTTTTATTAAAATGGTTGAGATATTAAAGTTCCCAAATGTATTTGGGGTTAAAGACTCGTATTCATATTCCCCGGCAACCGTATTTATTCGATAATTTTCTGTATAATTTTCATAATATGTTCTATTACCTATTATGTCAATTTTAAAATCATTTACCGGCTCCAAACTGGCTGAAAGATCCAGTTGCTTGCTATTAGTTTCTGTATATTGCTGATTAAATTCTGGGAAAACTGTTAACCAACCATTTCTGGCCGCCAAATATCTAATATCGTTTTGGCTACCAAAGGTATAACCTAAAGTTGGTTTAGTGGTTCCTATAAATCCAGGTGTTTGCAAATAACCTGGTAAAAAAGTTCCATTATTCTCAGAATAATTAATCTGAACTCTTTTTATCATTGTAATTATATCAATACCAACATTCAAAAGCTTAGTGGATCCTTTGCTGCTGCTTTTTACTTTAGCTGCATTATCTTGGTTGGGGCCCGGAGGTGCTCCTGAGGTTCTTGCTCGAACTGTTTTTACAGGCTTTTTAGTTAATCCTATATACTTATACAACTTATTCATATCTAAAGTTGTATTTAGATTATGCGTGTTTGCATTTTGAATAGTATTCCCTAAATCATACGTTTGGCCATCTAATTCCAAATTACCATATAAATCCGATCCCTTTTGCCATTGAAAATCTCCGCTATATTGATAAGTTGCCGAAACGAAACTTAAGGTTGGTATTTTATATAATGGTAATTCATAAGTTATACCTAACTGTTGAAATTGTCTGTTGGGGTCTCCAAAATCAAAAAATCCATCCCATACATCTAATGTAGGATCTTGTTCGCCATTTATAATTCCGTCTTTGAAATAATTCCTTACTATATTATTATTTGAAGCCGAAAAGTTTAATTGAAGTGCCTTAGTTAAATTGAAATTAATAGTGTACTGAAAATCAAAGGTGTAATTTCTTCTAAATAATTCTTCAATAGCAATATTATTGCCGCCCAATTCTACCTCTCTAAACCTTTGGCTATTAAATTGCCTATTAATATCTGAATTTAAGGTAAAACTAGATGGTAGTAAGTTAAAATTGAAATCTTTTAAAATCTTCCAATACTTTCCAGTAAATAACGAATCATTCTTCTTAAAAGGTTCAACAGAAACAGGCTTAAAATTAAAGGCATAATTGGCCCCAACTCTAAGGTTTTTATTTACAGAATTCTCAATTTCAAAATCTCTGTGTTCTACTTTGTTATAAGAATAATTAAGGGTGAGATTTTCAACATCATAAAACTGAGGTGTTTTCTCAGTGGTCCTATTCTTCCTTACTCCTATAAAATTAACGCTCTGCCTTTTAGTATAATCTTCAGATTGTTCTTTAATCTGATCCTTTTCAGCATTTGAATTTGCGGCTGCTAATCTTGAATCTAAAGTCAAATCTTTATAATATTGGTCATATTTTGGGGTAATTAACTCCTCTCCTTGTCCGTAGTTGAATGGTATTTGAATGCCCCATTTTTTTGGTAGCAATTGCCCGACATTGACATTTGTTACAACATCATACTGTTTCACGTCTTCAAGACTACGCTGACTTGGCCCTTGCTCTAAAGAACCAAATCCTGCCGTGCTTTGCCTTCCTGTTGCACTTATGTTCATGAAATCAGCAAAATTAGTATCCATGCTTACCACAGTTGCCCATCCGCCTTCATTATCCATATCAGACATACGTAATTCATTAAACCAGGTACTTCCGCAGACATCACTTCTATTTGAACCATTTTTTAAACCTACCATCAAGGTTCTGATATCTCCAAAATTGGGATTTCCTTTTACAGCTATTCTATGTTGTCCGGCTACATAATTTGAATATTCATCTCCAATAATAGGAATTGGTTCTCCGTTTATAACATCATAAAAGGTAGCATCCGGATTGATTAAACTTCCGTCTGAAATTCCTATGGCTTTAATCTGAGCTAATACGTCAAGCGGTAAATTGATTTCATTATCTTTTGGCCAAAGCTCTTCTCTTGAGATTCCTGTAGATACTTGTAATGGTATTTCTATCTGATAATAGTTTTCAGTGAGATCATTTCCCATTCTTATAAAACCAACTAATTCATTATTAGCTAAACCACCTGGTTCCACTTCTTCCGCATGAATAAACATTCTTAAACGTTTATACTGACGCATATCTATGTTTATGTTTTTATAAACCCCACGACCATCATTTGTTTCAAGATTACAGACATCTAAAACCAGTGATTGCTCATTTTGTCTTACTACGGTATTATTATTAAATAATTCTTCCGGATCAATTCCTGGAGGACTTTGGTAGCTGCCTTCATTTTCTAAAGTTCCAATAATACCAACTCTAAAATCAGTTTGTGAGTCTTCAGGGTCCGGATCATTTTTATCTAAGGCCTGTGTAAATCGTCTCCAATCACTTCTTACCAAATCAATTGTCCCAAATCTAAACACCGTGTTTTGAGTAAATTCCTTTAAATAAATCCTAGAAAATCGGACTGATCTTAAATCTGTAATTCCACCTATAGCCTTAACATGACTACCTTGAACAGGCACCCTGATTTGATACCATCTCACATCAACGGTATTGCCGTTAGGCAATGATCTGGGTCTAACCTTAAAATCTCTTAGAAAATCCTTTAAAGGATTTGTAGGAGACAAATTATCAAATTCTGCCTGAGTTTCAGGTAAATTTTGTCTATTCACTTCTAATTCATACTCGAAATAGCTGTCAATAGTGTTCATGGTATTATCACGATTAATATCTTCTACATCTGGTTGTGTATTAGCACCTCTGTCTGTGTTTGAAAATGTGTCAGGTGTATTACCCTCTACACCATTATATTTTTTATATCTGTCAAATATATTTCCACTTGTATTTAAGAAATAAGTATAGTTGTCTTTTGCGGGATCCTCTCCAAAACCAGCACCAAAAGCTGCAATTTCTTCGCTATCATTATACCCGTCATAACCAACATCTTGATTTATTCTTTCTTGTCCTGTAGTATCAAACGCATAAATTAATGATTGATTTTGTGGCACAACAGTCCCCCATGCAGTTACCGGCAACAAGGATTTATCTCCATCTTTTGGCAACCCATTTTCATATAATTTTCTTCCATCTTTAATAATATCCTCGGAGATATTACCAAGATTGAATACTAACTTTCCTCCAGGATTGGAAGGGTTCTCTTGAAATGGGTCCTGCAGCCAAAATTCAATATATTCCACATTAGCCTGCTCTAAATCAGTTGAAGTTAACTGACGCGTTATACCTGCCCAACTTTGTAATGGGTTATCTATAACGCCATCTGCAGAGGAAGCCTCAAAATTATACGGCCCTCTTTCCGTAGGATAATAAGCTAAATCTAAAGTGTTTATAACTGAGTTTTGACCTTGAACTAAATCACGATCTGGAAAAAGTTCATTAATAAAAACTCTACTTGTATATAGATTGGACACATCTTCATCCGTAACATCATTAGGTCTTTGACTGCTATAAAAAATAGGGTCAATCATGTACCAGTTTAATTGTGCTCTTTGATAACCATTTTGAATACCATTATCGTCTTCATTTGGATTTCCAGAAACACCTAGACCAACAGGTCTACTTGCCAAAAACCACGATTGCTGAGCTTTTAAATCAATAGCATTTTGAGAACCTTCAAAATCATCAATATATGAAGTTATCTCTCCATTAAGATTCGTTCTCTTTGGCGCTCCAGGCGCTAAATAAGCAAACTCACCTCTTAAAGATAAGTTTGATTCCACATCCGTATCAATATTAGGAAGCTTATTAACCAATCGTGTTAAAAAAGGAACTTTTGTTGCATAATTACCATTTATTCCAAAAATAGTATTGTTAATGGGTTCAGAACCAAAGTTTGCTTTTTGAGTGATAGGTCGCTCGTTCAAATTTAATAAGGTAGCACCCAAAACAAAATTTTCATTAAACTTATGCTCTACATTAAATCCTGTAAATCTTCTTGTTTGCTGACCAAAAACGGCATTATTTTCTGTAGTAACTTGAATAGGTGTATTGGAAGCCTTTAGTGCTTCATCTAAAATTTGAACTCGACCTAGTTGATAATCTACGGTATAATCAATGCCCTCAATTAACACTCTTCCTCCAGCTGTAACCTTTACCGATCCTCTAGGAACATTAAACGCTCCAATTGGTATGCCGTCTCCACTTTCAGATTTATAACGTCCTTTTAATTTAAATTTATTTTTTTCAACCTCTTCTAATGCCGCTGTTTTAGTGCTTTTATAAAGGACATCATAAACATACTTTGCCTGGTTGGCATTATAACTGGCCTTATTATCATAATCCTCACTTACATTTAATGAAAGTTTATTAAATAAATATTTTCCAAATGGTTCTGCATTGGTAAAAATTATTTTTCCATTTTGCGGAATAACAGTGATTCCAGGCACAAAATCAAAAAAACCATCTCCGTTTGTTTGAGGGTCATTATTAAAATTTAATTTGTCCAAATTAAATACGCGCAACAATGGTATTTCTTGCAAAGGATCCTCATTTGGTCCAGGTGCAGGAAAGGGAGTTCCTGAAACGGGTGTAATATAATTTAATGGCGACGCCTCGTTATAAAAAATGTTTAGTTTAAAATCATCCTGACTTAATTGATAGGCACCTGTATCATAAATGTTTTTCATCATTAAATTCCAAACAGGCTGAACCACACTTGTAATACTACTTTTTAAAAGCTTTAAAACCAAATTACTATTGACAACTGAGGTCACTTGTCCTGAACCATTAGTAGTAACATTGGTAGCATCAACACCATCATTTGCAAACTCACCAACTTGAAATACTTGACCACCAACCGTAAACTGAAAAGCGACTGCCAATACCTCATCATTATTTAATCGCTGATTTAATGATATATACCCTAAGTCCTTATTTAGAAAAAATTCCTGACCTTCAATTAACTTTCTGGCATTTTCAAGTTTTGCATAGTCAAATCCCTCTTTAGTATTTGGTACTAAAATTCCTGATTGAACTGTTGCGACATCCCTAATGGCATTTGTAAGTTGTGAACCACCTCCGCCAATATTGGTAGGGTCAAAATCATTATTCCCATTATCTGGAAACGCTCCTAAACCAACATTTACAAATCCTGGTGGTGGCGTTTGTAAACCAATTATATCAGATTCTCCTAAATCTTGAAAAGCAACGACATTTCTTATGTTTTCTGTTCTATTACTTCTGTTAGTAACCCACACTTCCAGCCTAGTCACTTGTAAGCCACCATTATTTAGAAACGGGTAATTCGCTAAGGCTTTATCATAAGTGTCCCTGAAATATTGAGCTAAAAAGAAGTGCCTATTTTCATCATATTCTCTTATGAATAATTCATACTCCTGCAAAGTACCACCGCCTTGGGCTATAACTGAACTTGATTGTGATTTTTGTTCAGAAAAAACGCCCGTTACCGTTGTTTTACCGAATTGCAATTGCGCCTTAACACCAAATAAACTTTGTGCACCAGTTATTAATGAACTATTTAAAGGCATGCTTACGTTACCTACTTCAATTTTTTGAATGATATCGTCTTCAGTTGGTGTATACTCTAATTTTATTAAATTTTGAAAGTCAAAAGTGGATTGTGTGTCATAGTTTGCCGTAACCTGAAGGCGTGTTCCCACTTTACCTAATAAGCTTAAACTAATGCGCTGATCAAAATCAAAGGTGAAATTACTTCTGTTTCTAGGTGAAAAAGAGGGATTGTCTTGTTTTGAAAAAAGCACCCCCAAATCCATTTCTACAGATCCTTGCGGAATGACATCAATTGTATTACCTCCGAAAATGGTTTCAAAAAAATCAGATTTCACATAAAAGCTTGGCAGTAAATTTTTCTGTCCATCTTCAGCACCTTCCTTTTTTCCATCAAAAGCATCTATCTTTTGTTTATAATAAGATCTTAAATTCTCCTTTTCCACTAAGTCTTGATACTCCCTTGGCGTTAAAATAATTGGATAATTAATATTAAATTTTCCAACTTTTTCAGTGTATATATACCGGTCAATTATGGGATCATAGATATATTTAGATTCAATACTGTTAGGGTTTGGTATTTTAATCTTACCTAATTGAAAACCTGTCGCCGTAGAATCTTGAGCAGGCTCTTGTGACCAAACATTCAATGAAAATAGTATAACAAAGAATAAGAATACGTGTCTTTTACTTAGTTTATAAGATGTTTGTTTGGTGGTACTCAAAATTAATTATAAATTTTTTAAAGCTTGCTTAATAATGGTTTCAACAGTTGCGTCTGGTTGTGACATTATAATTTTATCAATTACACGTTCTGCTTGCTTTTTAACAAAACCAAGTACTTCTAAGGCAGATAACGCCTCATCTTTGTTGGTATTGCCTTTAGAAACAGAAACTTCATCAATATCATAAATTTTTAAAACTTTATCTTTTAATTCAATAATAACCCTTTGCGCTGTTTTGGTACCAATTCCTTTTATCGACTGTATTAAAACAACATCACCAGTTGCAATTCCTTCCCTTATTTGCTTAGGGGTTAAAGAAGACAACATGGTTCGTGCTATATTCGCTCCAATACCACTTACAGATATTAAAAGTCTGAAAATTTCACGTTCAGCCAATGAAGAAAATCCAAACAAAGTATGAGAGTCTTCCTTAACCTGTAAATGGGTATACAATTTCAGATTTTCTTGGTCAGGAATTTGAGAATATGTATGTAGTGAAATATTGAGTAAATAGCCCACACCATTACAGTCAATAACCACATCTGTTGGATTTTTTTCTATAAGTTTCCCCTGAATATGTGTTATCATCAAAAAATGTTAGTTAGCCTTTCAAATGTAATAAAATAATTATCAATTCAAATTACTTAGTTTTCGCTCTTTCTTGTTCATACTTTTCCTTTTGCTGCGCATCAACAACGGCCACAGAAGTCATATTTACAATCTCATCAACACTTGCTCCCAATTGTAAAATATGAACGGGCTTACGCATACCCATCATGATTGGCCCAATTGATTCAGCTTCATTTAATTCCTTCAATAACTTATAAGTAATATTGGCAGAGTCTAAATTTGGAAAAATTAAGGCATTTACTTTTTTCCCTACTAGTTTTGAAAACGGGAATCGTTCACGCAACATTTCATCATTTAAGGCAAAATCCGTTTGTAATTCTCCATCAACCATCAAATCCGGATAATGACGATGTAAAAATGCTACCGCATCGCGCACTTTAGACGCTCTCTCATTATTTGAAGACCCGAAGTTTGAATAAGAAATCATAGCCATAACGGGTTGCATTCCAAACATCTTAATCACTTTTGATGTCATTTGTGCAATTTTAGCCAAGTCTTTTGATGACGGGTCAATATTAATGGAAGTATCACTTAAAAACATTGGACCACGCTTGGTCATCATAATATTTGTAGTAGCAATTCGAGTGGCTCCTGGAGCCAACCCTATAAGTTCCAACATGGGCTTAACCACCGATGGATAGTTTCTTGAATATCCTGAAATTAAGGCATCTGCATCTCCTTCATTCACCATCATAGCCGCAAAGTAATTACGCTCTCGCATTAAACGCTGTGCGGAATAATAAGTAATACCTCTGCGCTTGCGTTGTTCCCAATATACTTTGGCATATTTGTTTTTTCGACTATCTTCTTTTTCAGATTTAGGATCTATTATAGTGACATCGTGTTCATCAAATTCAATTTCAGCCATGAGTCGTTTTATGGTTTCTCTACGACCCAAAAGTATTGGTTTAGCGATACCTTCATCATGGGCTATTTGTGCCGCTTTTAAAACCGCCAATTGATCACCTTCAGCAAAGACCACACGTTTAGGGTTTAATTTAGCCCTATTCATTAAAAGTCTCACTATTTTATTATCAGACCCCATACGCTCAAGAAGCGATTCTTTATACTTTTCCCAATCGGTAATTGGTTCTTTTGCCACACCGCTTTCCATAGCCGCTTTAGCTACTGCAGGAGGTACCTCAGCAATTAAACGCGGGTCAAAAGGTTTTGGAATGATATATTCCTTGCCGAAAGTTAATTTTGTTTCACCATAAGCAATATTCACTTGTTCTGGTACAGACTCTTTAGCTAATTTTGCTAGGGCTTTTACGGCTGCCATTTTCATGGCCTCATTAATTTTTGTGGCTCTTACATCTAAAGCACCTCTAAATATATAGGGAAAACCGAGTACATTATTTACCTGGTTAGGATGGTCACTTCTTCCAGTAGCCATGATAATATCCTTACGTGTTGCTATTGCCTTGTTGTAAGCAATTTCAGGATCTGGATTAGCCATGGCAAAAACAATTGGATTTTTTGCCATTGACACTAACATTTCAGGTTCTACAACATCTGCTTTTGATAACCCAATAAACACGTCAGCACCTTTCATTGCCTCTACAAGGGTGCTGATATTTCTTCCTGTTGAGTATTCTGCTTTTTCCGAGGATAGATTTTCACGATCATTTCTTATAACACCTTTACTATCTAGCATTACAATATTTTCACGTTTCGCTCCAAAGGCCTGGTACAATCTTGTACATGAAATAGCCGCAGCACCCGCACCATTAATCACTATTTTTACTTTATCTATTTTCTTTTTTGAAAGTTCTAGAGCATTCAATAATGCAGCAGCAGATATAATAGCCGTTCCATGTTGGTCATCATGCATTAAAGGAATATCAAGTTCTTCTTTTAAACGTCTTTCAATTTCGAAAGCTTCTGGCGCTTTAATATCTTCTAAGTTTATACCGCCGAATGTTGGCGCTATATTTTTTACGGTTTGAATAAATTCTTCAATATTCTCTGTGCCAACTTCTATATCAAACACATCAATATCAGCAAAAATTTTAAACAACAAACCTTTCCCTTCCATAACAGGTTTAGAGGCTTCTGGCCCTATGTTTCCTAAACCTAAAACAGCAGTTCCATTAGAAATAACTGCGACAAGATTTCCCTTAGCTGTATATTTATAGACATTATTAATGTCCTTTTCTATTTCTAAACAAGGTTCTGCAACACCTGGTGAGTAAGCTAGTGATAAATCTCTCTGTGTCGCATATTTTTTGGTTGGAACAACTTTAATCTTTCCTGGTGTTGGCTTTGCGTGATATATTAAAGCCTCTCTCCTTTTACTTTGCTTACTCATTATCTTTTAATTTAAAAAATCGGAATAACAAAGATAAGAATCTCACTACGGAAACTACTATTCTTTTAGAAATTTGATGTTTCTTTTTAAACCAGAAAATTTGGTTCTTTTTACTGCTGAGTTTTTGAATATTTTCTTAAAAACATCTTCCGTAATTTCTTCCCAATCCTTTTTTGACATGGATAATAATTCTGGATTTGGATTAAATAGTGGCTCATTATGAGATTTTGAAAATCTATTCCAAGGACAAACATCTTGGCAAATATCACAGCCAAACATCCAATCATCCAGCTTTCCTTTGAATTCTAATGGTATATTTTCTTTTAATTCAATAGTAAAATAAGAAATACATTTACTACCATCTACCACAAATGGTGCAACTATAGCTTCAGTTGGACAGGCATCAATACAAGCCGTACAAGTGCCACAATGATCTGTTGTAGCTGTATCATATTCCAACTCTAAATCAACAATCAATTCCGCTATAAAAAAAAACGAACCCACTTGCTGAGAAAGTAAATTACTGTTTTTTCCAATCCACCCTAATCCGCTTTTGGCTGCCCATGCTTTATCAAGAACAGGTGCCGAATCAACAAAAGCCCGTCCATAAACTTCGCCAATTTCTTCCTGAATAAAATGTAAAAGTGATTTGAGTTTCTCCTTAATTACAAAATGATAGTCAGTTCCGTATGCATATTTGGATAGTTTGTAACTGTTTTTGTTTTGTTCTTCTGAGGGGAAATAATTCAACAATAATGAAATAACAGATTTTGAATCATCTACTAGTTTTGTTGGATCCAATCGTTTATCAAAATGATTTTCCATGTATTGCATTTCGCCATGCATATTGTTGTTCAACCACTTTTCAAGTCTTGGTGCTTCTTGTTCTAAAAACGCGGCTTTACTAATACCGCAAGATAAAAAACCGAGGCGTTTAGCTTCGGTTTTGATTAATTGGGTATGCTTTGTTTTAAGGCTCAATTAATGCAAATCAATTTTTAATCTATTTTAGTATAGGTTGCTTTTCCTTCAATATTTTTACTCAATGTAAACTCCCCTGATTCAATTTTATCAAAATTGAAAATAATGTCATTATAATTAAATAACCTATTTTTCAAGAAGTAATATTTTGCATTTGAAAATTTTTCAGAACTTACTAATAAAAGACCATCTTCACTTGTTATTTCTAAGTTGTTCGACCAGTTTCCTACACTTTCTTTCAATCTATAAATACCTACTGTTTTTTGCAAAAGCGTTGAATCGCTTGAAATGTAACTCACAATCTCTGGAATAGAATCTTCATTTTTAACAATCTTTGCAATATCTTTATAAGCATTTATAGCATTAATCCTAAATCTTTGACTCTGCCTAAAAACCCACCTATAGTCATTCACATAAGAAGCTACTTGATTTTTATGACTTATATCATTAAGGTAATAATCAATTGCTTCGTCAGTAAAATTTCCTAGTAAGAGTTGTTGCGCCCATTTTTGTTTGTAATAGCTGTCAATATTATCATACACGGTTTTTTGCATTCTTCTATTAGATAGATCTATATAAGTTTTATAAACAACATACAAATTCTTTAAATCTTTTAGCAAAGTTTTACGTTCTTCCGAAACATTATCAATATTTAGCATCAAATTATCATAACCATTTGTTTGTACTTCATGACTATCATAATATAATTCAATTAATTGAACTTTTCCTGATTTATAATCCTCATAAGTATATTTGTTATTTAGAATGATGTCTTGAATTGAATCGGATCTTTTAAACCTATCAAATAAACTAAGGGATTCTGTGATGTCAGTTAATAAATCAACCTGAATTTCTTTAAGAATAGTTGCTATCTTTTCATTATTTTTTCTTTTCTCATTGGCATTGTTAATGTTTAATGCAATAAGAATTCCAAAGACGACAAGAAGTATTTCACCGATAGCGTAGAAAATATATTGGCTCGCTTTATTTTGAGTCAATAATGTTTGTCGAATTCTTCGAAAAAATTTAATCATCCTTATTAAAATAATCCCCCTTGAATATTCCCTTTAATTTTACCCAGATGTTTATAAGCAAGTTCGGTTACTTCTCTACCACGAGGTGTGCGCATTATAAATCCTTGTTGTATTAAAAAAGGTTCATAAACCTCTTCAATGGTTTCTGTGCTTTCACTAACCGCCGTTGCAATAGTTGTAATTCCGACAGGGCCACCTTTAAATTTGTCAATGATGGTAGTTAATATTTTATTGTCCATTTCATCCAATCCGTGTGCATCCACATTTAAGGCCTCAAGGGCAAATTTTGCTATTTTAATATCTATACTTCCATTCCCTTTTATTTGAGCAAAATCGCGAACCCGACGCAACAACGCATTTGCAATTCTTGGTGTTCCTCTGCTTCTCCCAGCAATTTCAATAGCTGCTTCCATCGAAATGGGCACATCCAAAATAGATCCACTACGCTGGAGTATGGTTGTTAATAATTCGGTGTTATAATACTGCAATCTGCTTTGAATACCAAAACGAGCTCGCATTGGTGAGGTCAGCAAACCTGAACGGGTAGTGGCACCAATTAAAGTAAAGGGATTTAAATTGATTTGAACAGTTCGGGCATTAGGTCCAGACTCAATCATGATATCAATCTTGTAATCTTCCATCGCCGAATACAAATATTCTTCAACAATGGGACTGAGACGATGAATTTCATCAATAAATAAGACATCTCGTTCTTCAAGATTGGTGAGTAAGCCCGCCAAATCACCAGGTTTGTCCAAAACTGGCCCTGAGGTCACCTTAATGCCAACATTTAATTCATTAGCCAAAATATGTGCTAATGTAGTTTTCCCTAAGCCTGGAGGACCATGAAATAAGGTATGATCTAAGGCTTCACTTCTCTGGTTGGCTGCCTGAACGAAAATTTTAAGATTTTCCAACACTTGATCTTGTCCCGTAAAATCTTCAAAAGTGAAAGGTCTTAACTTTCTTTCTACATCAAATTCTTCGGGAGAAAAATTTTCGCTTGTTGGATTTAAGTTTTCATTCATAACAAACAAATATAAAGAAAAAGCCTTTCTAAAAATAGAAAGGCTTTTCAATATTAATGGTATTTTATTTTAATTTAAAATTGTGAATTCACAACGTCTGTTTATATCATATTCTTCTTCACTACAAATATCTTCTTTATCACATTTGTTAAGCGGTTGCATTTCGCCGTAACCAATACTTTTTAAACGATTTCTGTCAATACCCTGACTCACTAAATACTCTAAAGTGGAGGCTGCTCTGCGTTTAGATAAATCTAGATTATACTGATCTTTTCCACGCGCATCTGTATGTGCCGATACTTCAACTTCCATTGAGGGATACTTTTTCATTAAATCCACCAATACGTTTAAAGTGGTTGCGGCATCTGCCCTAATATTAGATTTATCAAAATCGAAATATATTTTATCCAAATTAACCTGAACATCGCCCTTTTCATTTTCTTTCACAATTTCTTCTGCATCAGAAAAAGCCTCTAATGATAAATAAATATTATGTTGAACTTTCCCGTCACTACCTGTTGAAAACTCAATATCCTGAGGAATATAAGCTTTACGCGTTCCCCGAACTTTATATTTCTTATTTGGTTCAATTTTAAACAAATAGTGTGCGTTTTCGCCAACGATACTGTCTTGTATTACATTACCAGCTTCATTAAATAAAGTCACCAAGGCTCCAACAAGTAATTCCTTACTGTTCTTATCTTGAACAATACCTTCCACTTGGTATTTAGTTAAGATGTTTTCTTCTCTACCAAAAGAAAGAATCTTATCATACCCAGACCTATTTGAAGAGACATACCCTTTGTTGTCCTTTTCTTTTATAACAAATGCAAAATCATCAAGACTACTGTTGATTGAACTCCCAAGGTTTACAGGTTTGTCAAATACTCCATTTACCACATTGCATCTAAAAACATCTAATCCTCCAAACCCTTCATGACCATCTGATGCAAAATATAAGACCCCATAATCACTAATAAATGGAAATTGCTCTCTGTGTTTGGTGTTTATTGTTGATCCCAAATTTTCTGGTTCACTATAAGTTCCATCATCATTAATTGTCACTTTATAAATATCAAAACTTCCTAAAGTACCTGGCATATCACTTGCAAAATAAAGTGATTTTTCATCTTTACTTAAAGCTGGATGCTCTGTACTATATGTGTTTGACGTAAATGGCAACGCCCTTACATTAGTCCAATTGCCATCAACCAATTCTGCTTTATATATTTTAATATGTGCAATACGTTCTTCATCTGTCTTTTTTCTATTCGAATTGGTTCTGTTAAAATACATGGTTTTACCATCTTTTGTAAAAACGGCGTTACTCTCATGGGTCTCCGTATTTATGGCATCAGAAAATGCCGTGATACCTGTTAAACCACCTTCTTTAGTTAAGGTAGCATAATACAAATCTAAATAAGGCAAATCGTTCCAAGTATACGTAGGACTTTGAGTATTTCTGGTAGAAGCAAAAGCTACTTTATCTTCTCCATAAAAAGACATGCCAAAATCACTCTTAGAATTTGGATCATCTAATTGGTTTAATTTGAATAGATGAGGTGTTGTTTTTTCACTGTTTTCTATAAACGCCATGGTATTTATTGGCCTATTATAATAAGTACTTAAATACTTATCAGCATCTTTATAATTTTGTACACCTTTTAAAGCTTGTGCATATCTAAAATGATATTCAAGATCCAGAGAATCACCATAGGTAATAAATAGCTCGCGATAGTTTTTTATCGCCTTTTGAAGATTGGCGTTATAAAAATAACTATCAGCCAAATTTTGCAACATTTCCTGTGTATGCTCTTTGGTTTCATAAATTTCAGCCGCTTGGTTATAGGCTCTCATTTCAAAAAGTTGATTTGCTCTTTTTAAGTTTCCTTTTTGCGCCAATGCAATTCCACCAACTAGTAAAAGGCTTGCAAATATGTATATTTTTGTTTTCATAATTGTAATCATTAATAATTAGAAGAATCTTGGTGAACGGTTATAACCTGCTCTTAAGCCGAATAAATCAATGTCAAACAAAATAAATATTTCGTGAGATCCTGAATTATAACTTCCTAAGTTAGTTGTTGTGTAATCATATGCATAGCCTATTCTTAAATCTGGAGTGACTCTAAAGTTAACTAATGCACTTACAGCATCACCTACCCGATATCCCAATCCAGCTTCAAGTTTTTCATTGATAAGTACGTTAGCAGTTATATCTAACGCCAATGGTGATCCTTTTACAGCTTTTCCCATAAATGCAGGTTTAAATTTCAGATTGTCATTAATATCAAAAACATAACCTCCTGTGAAATAATAATGCACACTTTGAACACCTGTAGCCACAATACCGTTTTCATTTTCAATATGCTTGGTTGACAACATATTTGGGGCTGACAAGCCTAAATAATAATGGTCAGTGAAATAGAAGGCTCCAATACCTATATTAGGGAATGTTCTGCTAATATTCTCATCAAAAGCAACATCCGTACTAACATCTCCAGACTGCAATACAAAACCATCAAAGTTCGTATTAAACATTGTGAGTCCTGCTTTTATTCCTAATGACAAATGACTATCCAAGCCCACTGGCAAGACATATGCAAAATCGGCATAGATGTTATTTTCGTCAACAACATTACCTATGTTATCATTAGTAAATGATAAGCCTAATTCTATTTTGTCATTAATTGGCTTATGAGCGAAAAAGGTTCCTGTTTTTGGAGCTCCTTCCAAACCAACCCATTGTGTTCTGTAAAGTCCACCTAGGTTTAATATGTCTTGATCTCCCGTTGCATAAGCTGGGTTAATAACACTCATATTATACATATACTGTGTAAATTGAGGGTCTTGTTGTGCAAAGCCTTGAAGTGATATAATAATCACACTAAACAGAGCAGCTATTTTATGATATATATTTAAATTTTTCATTGTTTCTTAAATTTTGATTTATCTATAAATTATCTGCTTAAGTATAAGCGACCTTGTTCTGGTTTGGTTTCACCATCATTAAATTTGAAAATATAGAAATAAACACCTACTGGAAGATCTCCCTTTACCACAGTTCTAGCCTGATTGGATGTCCCATCAAAACGTGGACTATTAGCTCGTCCTTTGAAAACAATATTTCCGTAACGATTGTATATTTCCATTTCAAAATTAGGATATATAATATCTAAATTATTGTAATCGTAGGTATCGTTGACTCCATCACCGTTTGGTGAAAATCCGTCTGGTAAATCAATATTACCACAAGAAGTTAAGTCTGGAGTAACGGCTAAACGCACACTGCTTTCACAACCTGTTGCAGCATCAAACAAGACTGCATAATAGGTTGTTCCAGGACTCAATGTGGTACCACTTGAAATTACAGACCCTCCTGTATCACTATCATACCAAATAACATTATTTGCACTTGAATCATATTCAGCAATATTTTGAGTTAAATCCATAATTGTAGGACCATCATTAATACATAATTCTTGATTTGGATCAGCAAATGTTGGGGCTGCCGCATCATTAATAGTGACGTTTACCTGAACGTTTTGTGAAGATTCACAACCCGTACTATTTGTTTGAGTAGCAAAATAATTCTGTCCATTAACCAAAGCATCCGTTGGAATCAAGGCATTTGACAAACCTGCATCCGAATACCAAATTATGGTACCCGTAGCAGTTATTGAATTATCTAAATCTGCAACCGTTGGATTGTCAACCAAACAAAATACTGGATTAGAATCAACAATTATCGGTGCGGAACTATCATTTACGGTAACCGTTACGTCTGCGCTTGCATCAGCTCTACATGGCAATACTGAAGCTACAAAATAGGTATATACACCTTGAGCATCAACCGCTGGATCAAAAACTCCTGTTCCGGATGTTAATGCTGGTGACCATGTTCCGCCAGTATCTGGAGTACCTCCTAATTGAGTAAATAAATCAATGCTTCCATTGATTACACAAATTGAAATAGCGTTATCAATTCCTGCATCTGGTGCTTGAGTGACAGTAACGACAACATTACTTGAAACTATACCACATCCATTTGATAAGGTATAGGTATAAGTCCCTGACGCATCCACTAAAGGATCAAAAACCCCTGTTCCACTTGTTAAAGCTGGAGACCATGTTCCTCCTGTATCAGCACTTCCAATAAGTGTAAATAAATCAGTTGTTACATCATCACTACAAACATCCAAAATGGCATCTGTACCTGCACTTAAAGGAGGGTCAATAGTTACTGTAATCAATGTACTTGTATCAACACAAGGGGCATTTGCAGCTACGTAATAAGTAAATTGATAGTTTCCAGGTGCAATTCCTGAAGCATCAAAAATATTTCCTGTCAATACACCTGTACCATCCGTATCCTGCCAAACTCCTCCAGCATCTTGAGTTCCATCCAGCCCAGAAAACAGATCAATAGAATTATTATTACATGATATTATTGGGGTTGCAGGATTTCCTGAATTAGGTGATTGATAAATGGTTGCGGTCACTTCAAATCTTACTGAGGATTCACAACCGCTTATAGCATCAATTTGGGTAGCATAATAGGTTTCTCCATCTATTAGACTCACAGTTCCAGCTAATACTGTTCCACCAGTAGCATCAGCATACCATTGAATACTTGTTCCTGTTGCAGAAAGATCTGAAACAGAAGCACTATCGCAAAACTCTTGAGAAATTGCAGCGGTTGGTGCAGGTGTATCGTTTATTATAATACTTACTGTTACCAATACATCGTCACAGGTCCCAATAGCTGATACGTCATATGTGAAATTATAAGTTCCAGCTGCGAGACCATCAATAGTTACTAAATTTCCAGATAAGGCTCCTGATGCATCGTCATCAGCCCAAGTTCCAGTTTGATCTTCGCCATTTAATAAATCAAATAAGTTGACTGTTTGACCTAAACCTACTGCTGCTTTACAGTATTCTGGAAACGGAGTTACTGGTGTTCCAGATTCTGGAGCATCTTCAACTGTAATTACAACAGTACTGCTGTTATTACATCCATCTACACTTGTAACACTATAAGTAAAATTATAAGAGCCTATTGTTAATAAAGTTAAATCAACAGCACTGCCTGTTAAAGCTCCGGTGGTATTGTCATCTGTCCATGTACCGCCTGGTTCGTTTCCAGACAACTGTCCGAATAAATCTAAAGGTGAATTTGCTGCTAAATCATTTTCGCAAAGTACTACAGCTGTTGGAACACCCGTATTTGGTTGTGGATTTACAATAATTTGAACCGTGACATCTACATCTGTACAAGTTCCAATTGCCGGAACTGAATAGGTGTAGTTATAAGTGCCATCTGCAATACCTGAAATATCTATAGGATTGGTAACTGTTGCTCCAGAGGTGTCTGTTCCAACATACCATGTACCGTTAGTATCTTGTGTTCCATCTAACAAAGTAAATAAATCAAAAGGTGAATTTGATGTTGTATCTTCTTCACAAATTTCAATTGGAGCCAAAGCATTTCCTGATTCTGGAGCATCTTCAACTGTAATTACCACAGTACTGCTATTATTACATCCATCTACACTTGTAACACTATAAGTAAAATTATAAGAGCCTATTGTTAATAAAGTTAAATCAACAGCACTGCCTGTTAAAGCTCCGGTGGTATTGTCATCTGTCCATGTACCGCCTGGTTCGTTTCCAGACAACTGTCCGAATAAATCTAAAGGTGAATTTGCTGCTAAATCATTTTCGCAAAGTACTACAGCTGTTGGAACACCCGTATTTGGTTGTGGATTTACAATAATTTGAACCGTGACATCTACATCTGTACAAGTTCCAATTGCCGGAACTGAATAGGTGTAGTTATAAGTGCCATCTGCAATACCTGAAATATCTATAGGATTGGTAACTGTTGCTCCAGAGGTGTCTGTTCCAACATACCATGTACCGTTAGTATCTTGTGTTCCATCTAACAAAGTAAATAAATCAAAAGGTGAATTTGATGTTGTATCTTCTTCACAAATTTCAATTGGAGCCAAAGCATTTCCTGATTCTGGAGCAGGCTCTATATTTATTGTTATTGTTTCTGTATCAGAACAAGTCCCATTATCAATTGTATAATTAAATGTATAAGGACTTCCTGCTACTGTAAGCACAGTAATATCTATGGTATTTGAAATGATACTAGCACTTGAATCTGTCCAAATACCACCATTATTATCTTGAGATCCATCTAAGGCATTAAATAAATCAAAAGGCGAATTTCCTATTAAATCATTCTCACAAAACGTTTGATTTACTGCAATACCTGCATTCGGATCTTGTAAAATAATCACCTGAACTGTAGTTGATTCTTCAGCACAAGGATTTGGTAAAAGATTTTGAGTATATGTAAAACTATAAGTACCATTTGTAAATGATGACAAATCTATTGGTGACATTACAATTGGATCTGTACTTAAAGTACCTTGAGTCCATTGTCCATTTGGATCTTCATTATCTAACAAAGTCGTCAAATCAAACGCTATGGGTAAACTTGATTCACAAAAAGTAGCAGGGTTTTGACTTGACACTGTTCCTGAGGAAAAGCTCTCAAATATTGTTATTACAACATTTGAACTACGTTCTGGACATGCCCCATTCGCGGGTACGGTATATGTAAATGTATAAACACCTGGCGTTGTTAAAGTTGAAATATTAACGGTTCCAAGGGGACCGCCAGAAGTTGCTAAAGGTCCTGACCAGGTTCCATTATTATAAGGAGAACCACCAAGTTCATTATATAAATCAAAATCACCTAACGGTAAATTATTCTGACAATATTCTAAATTAGCTGAAATTCCAGGATCCAATGGTATGTTAATTGTAACTGTTACAGGTACCGCATTACTGTCACATAAAAGCTCATCAACCTGAACATAATAGGTGCTCCCATCCACCAAAGGTGTGGCTAATGCCAAGGCAGGAGGAATTGGGTTTCCAAAACTATCAACTCCTTGATACCATTTAACAGCTGCCGCAGTACCAGGGTTTAAACTACCCACGGTTGGATTGGTGTCTACACAAAATTCTTGTGTGCTTGGTGGAGTTGGATCGGCAGGTGAAACAAACACTCCAATTCTACCAATTTCTATTTGGCTACTGCATAAACCGCTATTAAGAAAAACAACATAGTAATCTGCTACACCAATTGGAACAAGATCAAGACTATTCGCTGCACTTGTTAAACCTGGGTCGTAGTAAACTTCTACGCTACCACCAGGAGGTATACTGGCGACTAATACATCATCTATATAAGTTTGAAAAGTGGCATTTTCATTACTGCAATAAAAACGGTCTAAATTTTGACCTGATTTATTGACTTGAAAATCTACAACAAGCGATGCTCTGGAGCCACTGCAGGACCCCAAATTATCATCTGCGTAATAGGTTCTCTCAGAAACTAATTGGTTCGAGAAAAACCTAGTTCCACCGGTTATGGCACTGTACCATACAACACCTCCTCCATTATCAGTCGCATAATCAGCGCTTAAGTCGGCAAATGTATATCCTGCGGCATCACAAATTGCTGGTGGCGTAGGATCAGTGATTGTTGGACACTGCGCATTTGCAGAAAATATTGTCCAGATAAATACAAAAAGATAGGCTGTATTTTTTATTACGTACCTAAAAATAGCTTTTGTTTTCATAAATTTGGTTAATTAATTACACTCATAATTTTATTAAAAAACTCTAACAGTCTTTTATAATAATTTTATAATATGGCGCAATTTAACGAATTTATTTGTATTTCATCGATTTATTTTTATTTTTTTTACATTTAAACGTAAAAATATGTCATTTAATCGATATAACTAGAGATTACTTGTAGTCTTTTTCTGTAAATCTTAAGTCAAAGCATAAAAAAACCCATTCAAACAATGGGCTTTTTTAATATGTGCAACTATTTATTAGTGTTGAAGTTCTTCTTCTCCTTCTTTTAACGGGACATTTTGTGGAACGAAGTCTTGATCATGCCCAGGCTTACTATAGTCATAAGACCAACGATACACATGAGGAATTTCGCCTGGCCAGTTTCCATGTATGTGTTTCACTGGTGCTGTCCATTCTAAAGTATTAGACTTCCAAGGATTTTGTTCTGCTTTTTTACCAAAGAAAATACTACTGAAGAAATTGTATAAATAAACAATTTGAACAATTCCTCCAATTAATGCAAAAATGGTAATAATTACATTCACATTGGCTAAGTCATCAAATAACGGAAAATTAGTGTTTGTATAGTATCGTCTAGGTAAACCAGCCATTCCTATAAAATGCATTGGGAAAAATACCCCATAAGCACACACAGCAGTAACCCAAAAATGAATATAACCTAAATTCTTATTTAACATTTTACCAAACATTTTTGGAAACCAATGATAAATACCAGCAAACATACCATAAAGGGCAGAAATACCCATTACTAAATGGAAATGTGCCACTACAAAATAGGTGTCATGTACATTGATATCAAGAGCACTGTCCCCAAGAATTATACCTGTTAAACCACCAGTAATAAAAGTAGAAACAAATCCTATTGAAAATAGCATCGCAGGATTCATCTGCAAATTACCTTTCCATAAAGTAGTAATCCAGTTAAATGCTTTTACCGCTGAAGGGATTGCAATTAATAATGTTGTAAATGTAAATACTGATCCTAAGAATGGATTCATACCTGAAATAAACATATGATGCCCCCAAACAATAGTTGATAAAAAGGCAATCGCTAAAATAGAGGCAATCATCGCTCTATAACCAAAAATTGGTTTACGTGAGTTTGATGCCATAATTTCTGAAACCAGACCCATCGCAGGCAAAATAACGATATAAACCTCCGGATGGCCCAAGAACCAAAATAAATGTTCAAACAATACAGGTGAACCTCCTTGATAATGTAATACTTCTCCTTGAATAAAAATATCAGATAAAAAGAATGATGTTCCAAAACTTCTATCCATAATCAATAATAAGGCTGCTGATAATAACACTGGGAAAGAAATCACTCCAATTACAGCAGTAATAAAAAAGGTCCATATTGTTAAAGGAAGTCTAGTCATTGACATACCTTTTGTACGCAAATTGATTACTGTAACAATATAATTTAAAGACCCTAACAGTGATGAAGCAATAAATATAGCCATTGACACCAACCATAAGGTCATCCCTAATCCCGAGCCACCCTGTGCCATTGGCAACGCACTTAAAGGAGGGTAAATGGTCCAACCCGCAGCAGCAGGCCCAGCTTCAACGAATAAAGATATTACCATTATAACGCTAGAAAGGAAAAATAACCAATAAGATACCATATTTAAAAACCCTGATGCCATATCACGAGCTC
>JAHENA010000177.1 GCA_024643405.1 Flavobacteriales bacterium
TCTGGTGAAGCAAATCCTCAACCAGGTGATTGGGGTGGTATAATAATTTGCGGTAAAGCTCCAACCAATAATGGAATGAATGCCAGATCAGAATTGGTAGATATTTTTTATGGTGGAACAGATTCAAATTACTCATCTGGACTCTTGAGATATTTAAGGTTGGAATATACTGGTGCAACTTCTTTAGAATCAAAAGTTTTTAATGGAATAACTTTTTATGGTGTGGGTTCTTTTACTACAGTTGAACATATACAAACCTATAAAAGCTTAGGAAACGGCTTTGAAATTGTGGGAGGCACTATTAATCCTAAATACCTCATTTCAAAAGATAGTAATAAAAATGGTATAGAAATAAATAGTGGCTGGAATGGCTTTGGCGATTCATGGTATTTATCAAATTCCAATGCTTCAGGAATAAAATTAGGAAATAATAAAAATGATCCTACTAAAGCTCCATTAACTGCTGGTAATATAGATAATGTTACAATAATTGGCCCAGGATCAACCGGTTCAATTCAATATACAGATGGAGGTGGCATCATTAATATGAATGATATTTACACCACCAATAGTGAATTAGGAATTAATATTAATGGAACTCTAGAAAACACAATGGTTGAAAACGGAAATTTAAAAATCTCTAACATTCAATTTGATAATACCACTGCTAATTTTGAGCCAACTAATTTTAATGGTTCAAATATTTTTTTTACAGAAGCAATTTCAATTGGCGCTGGCAATAGTGCAGGGAAACCGGATTGGGCCAATTACTGGAGTATTGGCTTTTAATGTTCCACATTAAAAGATTGAATAAGTGAAATTGGCATCCCCTCTTTTGTAAATCCTTCCAAGCTTATTTCAAATTCTCCTAAAACGTCCGAGGTGTAAAATGACAAATCATTATTAGTATTTGTTAATTCAAAATTGGGAACCCATAGCAATTGTTGTCTATCATCAGGCAAACGATTATTTAAAGTCTCAGCGTTATATTCTTGTGTAAAATATTTTTTATTTGCTTGTGATTTAAAAAATGTTGCCGTTTTAATTGATTTGTTTAGCAGAAAAATATCATTCAGTCCTTTAATCGTTTTTATTACAATTGCGCCTTGAAAAACTTCTAGCCCAAAAACAAACTGGTCTCTATAAACCAATATTTCACTTATATTAAACGGATCTAGGTCTAGCAATGACGTGTGATTTTGTACTGCAATACCATCAACTAATATCAAAGGCTTAATAGAAGAGTTAGTGCCAAAATTAAATCCTTGCAGCTCAAAAACATAAGCATCACCCTCAATTTTTCTTATTGATACATTTTTTACAATTTCAAAAATGGTTTCTTTTAAGGTTGGAAATCTTGAATAATCATCAAGTTTAAAAGTGTCTGCAATTCTATTTTCAAATAAATCTCTAACTTTCATCGGTAATAAAAAATCTGGTTTAAATTCAAAATAAGCACTCTCAATTTGATTATGAATACTTTGTTCTATTATCTCTTGCTTCCATTCAGGCTTAATTTTAAATTCATTAAACTCTAAATTTTGGGCACCAATGGAATCGTTAGTAATTAACTGAATATTAAATTGATTTGTTTGATTATCTAACAACTCAAAGTAAATTTTGTCAGAAGAATAGTCCTCAGAAATATTTAAATAGAACTCCCCCTTTTCATTAGTTTGAAGAATTTTAAATAGATTATTTTCACTAGGAATAGACACAGAAACTTTTAAATTATTTACTGAGACCTCATTGTTTTTAGAAGTTACCTTACCCATTAACAATTCACCCCTTAACTCAGGCAAAAATACCTCAGAACCAATACTTGGTGCGGGAATACCAACATTTGAAATGTTTTTTATAAAATCAGCGCTTTTAAGTTCTAACGGCTTAGAAATGGTTCCTTTTCTTCTTACTGAAATGGAATAATCTCCTTTTAACACCATGTCTTCTTTCGAAGAGTTAAATGAAATAGTTACTTTTTCCCTTTGTTTAAAATGTTTAGCATTCAGCACAATTTTAAGCATACTTTCATTGGGTTTAATTGTGCTATAAACAAGTAATGAATCTTTATCAAGATTAACAAATTCAGTATCTAAACTGCTTTGAAGGTATGTAGCTTTATTAGTTTTATATGGATTTATAATATTAATATCTGTAATAAAAAAAGCCTTGATATTGAAATTTCTCATCCAGTTTGTATAGGCCACTAATTTATAATTACCAGAAGAAACTGAAACAGGAATAAAAAAATCTGAATATCCTATCCCATTATTGAGTCTAATTTTATGCTTAAAAATTATTTCATTATTTTTTCCAATTAACTCGACATAGGCCACTTTACTAATTTCACTTAATTGCTTTGTTTTGTTATTGAAACAAAAAATAGAATAGTAAAAATATTCTCCTGTAAATAAAAGCGAAGAATTAAAATGCACAAATACAGATTCCTGAGGAATTGAAACAAATTCATTTATTTGAGTATCACTTTCAAGAACAACTTGACTAAAAGAAATTTCACTAAAAACAACGATTAGAATTAATGTAAAATATTTTTTCATCTATAATTTATTCTATCCAAAAATCTGGCACTTTATTACTTCCTAAAACCGTACAATCACCACATTTAGGGGTAGTTAATAGAACCCCTCCTTCATTTGGAGCTGGATTATTATTGTACCCATAATAGCGTACGCTGCCACTTTTTATCAAATTGGTTAATTCTCTTTCACCCATTCTACCGGCAGATGATGGTGCAAACGTAAAACAGCCACCATCATATGGTGGCAATTCTTCACCCGCGAAAAAGTCTTCATAATTAAAAAACAATCGTTTTTCACTCACTGTTGAAACTTCAAAAAACCCTGCA
>JAHENA010000178.1 GCA_024643405.1 Flavobacteriales bacterium
CTGGTTCTATTGCTAAATGGGAAGAAGTCGTAGATAAATATTATATTGAAAACGCGCAGGTAGAGCCGTCTATAGCCATAAAAATGACTGATAACTGGGTGGAATTTAACTTAAGATATATTGTTGATTATAAAAAACGCCGCATTACTAAACACACCTTAAATGAACTCATCGGAAAAGCCATTGAAAAAACCAATGGTAACGTTGTTTTGGCTTCTGCCACATTCGAAATTGTCAATATCCCTGTAGTAAATATTAAAAAAGATAAAGAAATTATACATTAACTATTCTAAATCAAAAGTGCCTTCAATAATAATAAAATCTTGTCTTAATTTAATTGCCTTTTCAAAACCCAACCATTAAAAAAGCAAAAAGCTTAAAGAATTATTATACATTTACAAACGATGCAATTTTAAATATGATTAATTTTTTTGTTAATTCATAAATAAATTGAACCAACAACCAACCGACCAACCAACCAAAAATGAAACCAACCAAACCAACTAAATTCCTAGGATATCTACATTCTTTTCGTGGATTTGCAATTATTAATATTGTTTTAGTACATGCTGTTGTTGCCGCATGGTTTGCTGCGGGACAACCAAAAGCATCCATAATCATGACCATTTCAGACACCCTTTTTCATGATAGCACACTGTATTTCGCTGTCATTTCCGGTATCTTGTTTACCACTGTTTTAAAAGACAGAAGTTATCCCAAGTTTTATATGAGTAAACTGAAGAACATTGTTTTACCCTATATTTTTATTTCGTTTATACTCGTGCTCTTTAAGGTAAACCTTTTTAATAGCGCCGATTTACAATCTACCGTTTCAACTTATTTTTCAACACTATCGAAGGACCTTATTTTTGGAAAAGCTGATTTTGTATTATGGTATATTCCTGTACTTCTATTTTTATTCCTAATTACTCCATTACTCGATTATTTAATGCATAAAAACAAAACAACAAAATTAATTTTTACACTGATAGTTTTAGCTCCCTTATTAGTTTCAAGAGTTCAAATGGCGTTTGATTATATCATTAAAGTTGAAACCCTTATTTATTTTACAGGGGCTTATGCTCTTGGTATGTATATGGGGTTAGATATGGATAAAAACCTGAGATGGATTAAAGACCATATTAAATTAATGATTGGTATTGCAGTGGGTTGTACCATCATACTTTTCTTTTTAACAAAGAATGAAGATTATAATATAATGATTGGAGTTACCGCCTTATTAGAATCTGTTCATTATATCCATAAAATTTGCTTGGCTGGGCTTTTTATTCTTTTGTTTAAAAGTTTAGGAGAAAATCAACCCGAATGGCTTTTAACCTTAGCTAATAATTCATTTGCTATATATTTTCTTCACGGTTCCATTCTTTTTGGAAACATGTCTGTTTTCATATACTTAATTAATAAAATAGATATTTCGCCGCTTATTATTATACTTGGATCACTATTTCTTTTAGCCTATTCTATTTTACTAAGTATGTTAATTGTTTGGATATTTAAAAAGCTTTTTGGGAAAAAGTCTAGAATGTTTATTGGATCTTAATTATAAATTAAATCAATTCTAATAATTGGTTCATATCATCAAAAGTTTTGGTACACAAAATCTCTAACTCATTATTCTTATCATGAGCGGTAAACCCAAAGACATCAAAACCTCCTTTTAAAGCACCTTGCACCCCCAAAACACTATCTTCGATAACCACACATTCATGGGGTTGAAACCCCATGGTTTTTGCAGCCCATAAAAACACATCGGGCTCTGGTTTAAATTTTTGAATGGTATAACAACTAAACAATTTGTTTTCAAAATAAGGCAATAAACCTACTAAGTTTAAATTAAATCTCATTTTAGATTCCATACCACTGGAGGCTACACAAAAAGGCAGTTGTAGCTGCTCAATAACCTGAGTCACCCCTTCAATTGGTTTCAAATGTTTTTCAAATTCTTCTAAACTACGTCGTCTATAGTCCGACTCAAAAGTTTCCGGAATCGGCTTGGTTACTAATTTTGAAATAATAGCAACACATTCTTTAAAATGGCTGCCTTTAAAATGTTTCATAGCAAAATCTAAATCAATATTAGCCCCTAAATTATTAGCCATATCAACCAAAATCTGATTGCTAATAGGTTCGCTATCTACCAAAACACCATCACAATCAAAAATCACACATTTGTATTGACTCATAGACTAAGGCGTAGAATTTGATACCTGAAGCAGTTTTCCATTATAATATTTATTACCATTTAAGGAAAACTCGAAGATATATTGTGCCATTTCCAAAGCTGTAGTTGGTGCTTTATAGCCGGGAAAGGCTTCTTCAAGCATTTCGGTTTGTACTGCTCCCAAAGCCAACACATTAAATGAAGGACCAGTTTCTTTATATTCTTCAGCTAATAATTCTGAAAGTGTGATAACAGCTCCTTTACTTGAACTATAAGCAGCCAATCCCGGAAACTTCATACTGCCTTGAACGCCACCCATCGAACTGATGGTAACTACATGGCTTTCCTTTTTCATATAAGGAACAACTATTCTGGTCATTTCAGCTACTCCAAAAACATTGGCTTTGTAAATACTTTCAAAATCTCCAAGAGTCGTTTCGGAAAATGGTTTATTGAGTAAGGCACCAGCATTATTAATTAAAATATCAACCTCTTTCCATTCTGATTCAATAAACACCTCAACTTTTCTATAATCTTGTGCTCTACTCAAATCAAATGAAAAGGTTGTAATATTTTTAAGTCTTAAATCTAATATTGGTTTTTCATTACGAGATAAGGCTAAAACTTTATGCCCTGAATTTGCAAATAACTTAGCTAATTCAAACCCAATACCTCT
>JAHENA010000091.1:0-8659 GCA_024643405.1 Flavobacteriales bacterium
CATCAGCATTCATTACCTCGGTCATAACTAAATAGCCATTGACACGTTGTGGATCTGGATAAATAGCAACGGGTTTTAAAACACAATCAGAAGAACCTCCTTCGGCCTGTTTAGTAGATGAGCCATCAAATGACCAATTTCCAATTTCTTCAAGTGTTCCTTTGAAGTTTTCATGATCTTCAACTTTAGTCTTACTTCTCAGGTTTTGGGTTGGTAAATAACCATCTAACCAAATGTACTCTAGTTTTATTTTTGCCATAATAAATATTTTTAATAGATATAAAAATTAATTTGAGGCAAATATAAATTAATTCTTTAATCTCTATAAATTTATAGGGGTATTTTAATAAGATTTGATATTATTTTTAAATATCCCCTATTTTTTTGGGGCAACTATTATAAAAAAAATATTTTTTTGTTGAAATATCGAATAATTGTTAATAAGATATTTTTTTAAATTATCGCTATGATGAATTAGATTTTTATTTTTGTATAACAAATTTTAACCTTTTTAATATTTATAACAAATGTCTATTTTAAGATTTCACGCGTTAAAAGAATCCATGTCACACACGCCTATTTTCGTAGAGGAAAAGGAGAGACGTTCTGATCTATTTGGAAAAAATGTTTTTGATGAAACCGCTATGCGTCAGCACTTATCAAAAGATGCTTATAGAGGTGTTAAGAGTGCCATAGAGCATGGAACTAAAATAGACCGGAATATTGCTGATCAAGTAGCTTCTTCAATGAAAGATTGGGCTCTATCTAAAGGGGTAACGCATTATACACATTGGTTTCAACCTTTAACAGGCATAACCGCTGAAAAGCATGATGCTTTTTTTGAAACGATAGGCGGTGGCTTGTCTGTTGAGAAATTTGGTGGAGATCAACTGGTGCAACAGGAACCAGATGCTTCCAGTTTTCCTAATGGTGGAATCAGAAATACCTTTGAAGCAAGAGGTTATACCGCTTGGGATCCAACTTCCCCTGCGTTTATATATGGTACTACCTTATGTATTCCTACCATTTTTGTGGCTTATACAGGGGAAGCTCTTGATTATAAAACACCATTATTAAGAGCGCTTCATGCGGTTGATAATGCAGCAACCGCTGTATGTAAATATTTTGACAAAAATGTTAAAAAAGTAACGTCGTCTTTGGGTTGGGAACAAGAATATTTTTTAATAGACAAAGCCTTGGCATCGTCACGCCCAGATATCACACTTACCGGTAGAACTTTGTTAGGCCATTCTTCTGCCAAAGGACAGCAGCTGGATGATCATTATTTTGGATCAATCCCTACAAGAGCATTGAATTTTATGCGTGATTTGGAAAAAGAATGCATGCTTTTAGGTATTCCGGTTAAAACTAGGCATAATGAAGTGGCACCTAATCAGTTTGAGCTGGCCCCTATTTATGAAGAGGTGAATTTAGCTGTTGATCATAATTCTTTATTAATGGATATTATGGGGCGCGTAGCCTCTCGTCATAATTTTAAGGTGTTACTTCATGAAAAACCATTTGCTGGCATCAATGGTTCCGGAAAACATAACAACTGGTCAATGTCAACAGATACTGGTATTAATTTATTAGGACCAGGAAAAACGCCCATGAGTAATTTACAGTTTCTGACCTTTTTTATTAATACTATAAAAGCAGTTCATGATAATGAAGAACTGTTAAGAGCTGCCATTGCTTCTGCTAGTAATGATCACCGATTAGGAGCAAATGAAGCACCACCGGCAATTATTTCAGTATTTATTGGTCAGCAATTAACAAAAGTATTAGAAGAGCTTGAAGGGGTAACCAAAGGCAAATTGAGTCCTGAAGAGAAAACAGATTTAAAGTTAAATGTCGTTGGTAAAATTCCAGATGTGTTACTTGATAATACCGATAGAAACAGAACCTCCCCATTTGCCTTTACAGGTAATAAATTTGAGTTTAGAGCCGTTGGATCATTAGCAAATTGCGGAAATCCAATGACTGTTTTAAATACTATCGTGGCTAAGCAGTTGATAGATTTTAAGATAGAAGTTGACCGTTTAATTGATTCCAAAGGATTAAAAAAAGATGAAGCTATTTTTAATATTTTGAGAGAATATATTAAGGCATCAAGAAATATTTTATTTGAAGGTAATGGTTATGGTGAAGCCTGGGCTATTGAAGCAAAAAAACGAGGATTAAGTAATAATAAAACCACACCTGAGGCCTTAAAAGCAAGAATTTCTAAAAAAACTATTGCATTATTTGAAGAGATGAATGTTATGAGTAAAGTAGAAGTGGAAGCTCGGTATGAAATTGAAATTGAAGAATACATTATGCACATTCAAATTGAGGGTAGAGTTCTTGGAGATATTGCACGTAATCATATTGTGCCAACGGCTGTAAAATATCAGAATGTTTTAATAAAAAACGTCAAAGGGTTAAAGGATATTTTTGAAGAAAAATATCACGGAGTATCGCAAGAACAGAGAAATTTGATTGAAGAAATTTCAGGTCATATTGAAGGAATTAATGCTAATGTTACTAAAATGACTAATGAAAGAAAAAAAGCAAACGCAATGACTGATATTGAAAAAAGGGCACATGCGTACTGTTTTAATGTGAAGCCATTATTTGATGACATTCGTTACCATTGTGATAAACTTGAATTGTTAGTGGATGATGAAATTTGGCCACTTGCAAAATATAGAGAATTATTATTTGCGCGATAGTATTCTAAAATGATTAAAAGGACCTGAAAAACAGGTCTTTTTAATTTCTAATGGATAAATTAAATTCAGTTATAAAAATTGAAAGTAAAAAGTAAACAATCCTTACTTTTGCATTTTAAAAAAGAAAATTGATTCATGAGTCAAGAAATTAGTAAACGTTATGCACTTAGAGGTGTTTCAGCTTCCAAAGAGGATGTTCATAACGCCATTAAAAACGTTGATAAAGGATTATTTCCTCAGGCATTTTGTAAAATTGTTCCTGATTATTTAACTAATGATGACGATTATTGTTTGATTATGCATGCGGATGGCGCTGGTACAAAATCATCATTAGCTTATATGTATTGGAAAGAAACAGGAGATATTTCTGTATGGAAAGGGATTGCTCAAGACGCTTTAATCATGAATATTGACGATTTATTGTGTGTTGGAGCTGTTGATAATATCATGTTGTCATCTACTATTGGTAGAAATAAAAATATAGTTCCAGGTGAGGTTATTTCTGCCATTATTAATGGAACAGAAGAACTTATTTCAGATTTAAATGCTTTTGGAGTGACCATTCATTCAACAGGTGGTGAGACCGCTGATGTTGGTGATTTAGTAAGAACAATTATAGTAGATTCTACGGTTACTGCACGAATGAAACGTGCAGATGTTATTAATAATGCGAATATAAAAGCGGGTGATGTCATCGTCGGTTTGTCTTCTTCAGGTCAGGCAACTTATGAGAAATCTTATAACGGCGGCATGGGTAGTAATGGGTTAACTTCAGCTAGACATGATGTATTTAGTAAGTATTTAGCTGAAAAATATCCTGAAAGTTTTGATGCATCAGTTCCATCAGATTTGGTATATTCTGGTAATATGACATTGACAGATACAGTTGAAGGCTCGCCAATTAATGCGGGTCAATTAGTGCTATCACCGACTAGAACCTATGCACCAATTATAAAAAAAATAGTCTCAAAATATAAAAGTGATTCTGTTCATGGTATGGTCCATTGTTCTGGTGGTGCTCAGACCAAAATCTTACATTTTATAAAAAATTTACACATCATAAAGGATAATATGTTTCCAATTCCTCCTTTATTTAAATTGATACAAGAACAATCTAAAACAGATTGGAAAGAAATGTATCAGGTTTTTAATTGTGGTCACAGAATGGAACTTTATGTGCCTTCTGAAATTGCTGAGGATATTATTGAAATCTCAAAATCATTTAATGTGGATGCCCAAATCATTGGACGTGTAATGTCTTCAAACAAAACAGAGCTTACAATAAACAGTGAGTTTGGTGAGTTTAGGTACTAAATTTATTTTGGAATAATTAACATGAAAAAGTATTTCGTAATCTCTTTTTGTTTATTCTTTTATTCACTTTTGGCTCAACCAATCTCCATCTTTATGAGAGATAAACCGGATGAGGATTTTTCTTATCGTCCTGAGTGGATAAAAAATAATAAAGTAGGAATAGATGTCAGTGAAGTGACTTTTGTTAATTGGAATTCTGGAGGAAGTAATTCAATTTCTGCTTTAGCCAATGCTGAATCTAATATGAATTATAAAGACAAATATTTTTCTTGGAAAAACAGACTGGTTATCCGATATGGTATCAATAAGCAGCAAGACCAAGAATTAAGAAAGACTGAAGATTTGTTTGAAATTAATTCAAATTTGGGTTACAGACCCGATGGTTTATCAAACTGGTTTTATTCTGCCAGGCTCAATTTTAAAACACAATTTACGAATGGTTTTCAATACCCTGATACCAGTAAACCCATTTCGGGTTTAATGGCTCCGGGATATTTGTTTTTTGGTGGCGGTATGGAATATGGTAAACATATTGATGAATTATCTTTTTACTTTTCGCCTTTAACAATAAAAACAACTTTTGTTTTAGATGAAGATCTGGCCAATGCAGGTGCTTTTGGAGTAACCCCTGCAGTCTTGGATATAGATGGGAATGTGGTTATTCCTGGAAAACGCATACACAAAGAGGTTGGTATTTTAATTACAAATAGTTATGAAATGGCTGTGGTTGAAAACGTTTCTTTAAGAAATCTTATTAGTTTATATACCGACTATATTAACAGCTTTGGGAATATTGATGTGGACTGGCAAATTAATTTTGATTTTAAGGTGAATCATTTTGTGAAAGCAACTTTTGGATCTCATATAATATATGATGATGATGTGAAAACTAAAAAACCAACAGATGTTGAAGGTGAATATGAGACAGCTGGAGCTAAAGTGCAATGGAAACAATTTTTAGCCATTGGTTTTGTACATAATTTTTAAAAAGTCCTGATTAATATTTTCTAATTCAATTAATCAAATTAGAACCTAAGTGAATTTTAAAATTAATAGTAATGCCAGTTTTGTAGCCTATTAAAATTCATAAATTATCGTATTTTTGTCCAACAAGTAATAAAAGTAATGTTAGAAAAATTACAAATAGTAAAGCAGCGTTTTGATGAGGTAAGTGATCTAATCATTCAGCCTGATATCATGACAGATCAAAAGCGCTATATAGCTTTAAATAAAGAGTATAAAGATTTGAAGGTGCTTGTTGAAAAGCGTGAGGAATACAAGACACTCATGGATAATTTGGCAGAAGCTGAAGAAATTATTTCAGAAGGAGGTGATGCCGAAATGGTAGAAATGGCTAAAATGCAGTATGAAGAAGTTAAAGCTCGGATTCCAAAGTTAGAAGATGAAATAAAATTTCTGTTAATACCCAGAGATCCGGAAGACACTAAAAATGCGGTGGTTGAATTAAGAGCTGGAACTGGAGGAGATGAAGCCAGTATTTTTGCCGGAGATTTGTTCAGAATGTACTCAAAATATTGTGAAAGTAAGGGCTGGAAGGTTGACGTGGTAGATTTTAGTGAAGGAACTAATGGTGGATTTAAGGAAATTCAATTTGAGGTTAGTGGTGAGGATGTTTATGGTACTTTAAAATTTGAAGCTGGAGTGCATCGTGTGCAACGCGTGCCACAAACAGAAACGCAAGGGCGTGTGCATACAAGTGCAGCTACTGTGATGGTGTTTCCAGAAGCTGAAGAGTTTGACGTGGAAATTAATCCAAAAGACGTGAGAATAGACTTCTTCTGTTCTTCTGGTCCGGGTGGACAATCCGTAAATACAACATATTCTGCGGTTCGTTTAACACACATACCAACCGGATTGGTGGCACAATGTCAGGATCAAAAATCACAACATAAAAATAAAGAAAAGGCTTTTAGAGTATTGCGTTCTAGACTTTATGAGATTGAACTCGCTAAAAAGAATGAAGCAGATGCTGCCAAACGGGGTTCTATGGTAACTTCTGGAGATAGAAGTGCTAAAATTAGAACTTATAATTACTCTCAGGGTCGCGTTACCGATCATAGAATTGGATTAACTCTTTATGATTTATCAAATATTGTAAATGGTGATATTCAAAGAATAATTGATGAATTACAATTAGCTGAAAACACAGAAAAGTTAAAAGCAAATAGTGATGTGATTTAAAATACTCAGCCTCTTAATTGAGGCTTTTTTATATTATGACAACACAACAATTAGTTAAGCAAATTCTTAAAAAGAAATCCTTTCTCTGTATAGGGTTGGATGTAGATTTAAATAAAATTCCACAGCATCTTTTAAAAGAAGAAGACCCTATTTTTGCATTTAATAAAGCAATTATTGATGCTACACACCATCTCTGTGTTGCCTATAAACCAAATACAGCGTTTTATGAAGCTTATGGTTTAAAAGGATGGAAAGCCTTGGAGAAAACAATTAACTATTTGAACAATAATTACCCAGAACTCTTTACTATTGCTGATGCGAAACGCGGTGATATTGGAAATACCAGTAGCATGTACGCGAAGGCTTTTTTTGAAGATTTAGGCTTTGATAGTGTGACGGTGGCACCTTATATGGGTAAAGATTCTGTGGAACCATTTTTGGCCTTTAAAAATAAACACACCATTCTTTTAGCATTAACTTCAAATGTAGGGGCTTATGATTTTCAAACTAAAAATATTGAAGGTATTGAATTATATAAAACTGTGATAGAAACGTCAAAATCTTATAATAATTCAGAAAACCTGATGTATGTAGTTGGTGCAACAAAGGCAGAATTTTTAATTGAAATTAGACAAATGATACCTGATAGTTTTTTGTTGGTTCCTGGAGTTGGGGCTCAGGGAGGAAGTTTGGAAGACGTTTGCAAATACGGAATTACAAAAAATATTGGGTTGCTTATAAATTCTTCCAGAGGCATCATTTATGCTTCAAATGGGGAAAATTTCGCTTCTGAAGCAAGTTTAAAAGCCTTGGAATTACAAACTCAAATGGAATTAATTCTGAAGCAACTTTTATAGGACTTTTTCTGATTGATGTTCCAAGTCCTGCATCTTTGATAACAACATGGAATCTTCATTTAATTCTGACTTTGTTTCTAGTGGTGAAATAATTTTTCCAACGCGACAATACTGTTGTGTGCTCATATCTTTTTTATATAAAATACGGGCAACAAGATGAATCAGATGTAATATAAAAGTTAAAGAATTGATAAATTTAAATCATAGAATTCATTTGTTCTCTGCAAAGAAATTTTAACCTGTTAAGTTTATTTAGAAGTTTTAATGCCTTGAATTCGGTAATATCACTTAAGGCCGAATCTGTTTGACGTACATTATAGGCTTGTTCAACAAGCTGTTTGTATTGCTTATTAAGTTTTGCTTGATTGGATTTTATAGTGTCAATCCTACTCATTTACTTGTTGACTTTCAGGTATTTAAATATACATTAATTTTTTATAAAACCAAATTATAATCAATAATATCGTTTTAAATTATGTTAATAATTCTAAGAATTGATAGTTATTTAATAAATTTCATCAATAATCAAATTAATAAAAAATGAAACTTTCATTTACTGTTTTATTATTCTTATGTTTTTCTTCTTTATTTTTTGCTCAAGAATCTAGTTGTTCTTGTTGTACAAGTAACCATAATGATTTTGATTTTTGGATAGGTTCATGGCGTGTTATAAATAAAGACGGTACTTTAGCCGGTACTAATATTATTCAAAAAATTCAAGACAATTGTATTCTCAAAGAAAATTGGACTAGTGCAAAAGGCAATTTTACAGGGACTAGTTTTAATTTTTATAATGGTACTACCAAACAGTGGGAACAATTGTGGATTGATAATCAAGGCGGGAATCTGCACTTAAAAGGAAGCAGAAAAGAGAATCAAATGATACTACAATCTGAAGAGTCTATTAATAAAAATGGGCAGCCATTTTATAATCGTATTTCATGGACTTTAAATGATGATGGTTCTGTGCGTCAATTATGGGAAACTATAACCAACAACAAGGATATTACCATAGCCTTTGATGGGCTGTATAAAAAAGTAGAGTAAGGTGATTTTTTTAAGAAAGATTATTTGGTTAATCTTGTAGAGCAAACACTTTCTTAAGCAGATCGGTTGTTCTTGAAGTAACCTTAGTTCTAATTTCTTTTTCTTCAATAGCAATCATGGTGTAAACTCCTTTTAAGGCTTCATTGGTTACATAATCTGTTAAATCAGGGTTAACATTGGTTGTAAAAGGAATACTATTGTATTTTGTAATTAAATTACTCCATATTTTATCAGCTCCAACTTTACTGAATGAGTTTTTAATCACAGGATTAAACTTATTATATAATGGCGTTTGTGTTTTGCTTGTTAAATATTGTGTAGCAGCATCGTCATTGCCCAGCAATATATTTTTAGCATCAGAAAAAGTGATACCCTTCACAGCATCTACAAAAATGGGAGTTGCCTCTTTTACAGCATCTTCAGCAGCTCTGTTAAGCGCTTTTAATCCTTCATCAGCTAAACTACTCAAACCAATATCTCTCAAAGCCTTATCAACTTTTTGGAGTTCATCAGGCAATAAAATTT
>JAHENA010000091.1:8759-10499 GCA_024643405.1 Flavobacteriales bacterium
TCTTTTACAGCATCTTCAGCAGCTCTGTTAAGCGCTTTTAATCCTTCATCAGCTAAACTACTCAAACCAATATCTCTCAAAGCCTTATCAACTTTTTGGAGTTCATCAGGCAATAAAATTTTTACCAGTTCATTTTTATAAAAACCATCGATTTGGGTCAGTTTACTTACTTGTTTCTCTATTCCAAAATCTAAAGCTTGACGTAACCCGGCCGCCATATCAGCATTACTTAGAACTGGATTTCCTTGTGGCATTTGGTTAACTACTTGTTGTAACTCTGCACAAGATGTTAAATTAAATATGAGAACAAAAGCGAATAGTTTTCTTAACATCATGACGTTTTTAATATATTTAGACAAATATAAGTTTTACAAATGAGAGTTTTTTTTTATTTCTTAACATTAAGTTCATTATTTATTGGCTGTAATTCAAAATCAGATAGTCTCAATTCAAAATCTGGTAATCAATATATAACCATTTTAGGAGTGGCTCAAGATGCCGGATTTCCTCATATTAATTGTAATAAAAATTGTTGTAAGGCATTTTATGATGGAAGTGAATCTAAAAAATTAGTCGTTAGTTTAGGTCTTGTTGATTTAGAAAACAATAAAAAATATATTTTTGATGCAACTCCTGATTTTACTCAGCAATTACAAATTTTAAAATCAAATCATTTGGATAATGGTCATGTAATTGATGGTGTTTTTCTTACCCATGCCCATATAGGCCATTATACAGGTTTAATGTATTTTGGAAAGGAAGCTATGAGCAGTCAAGATATACCTGTATATCTAATGCCGCGAATGAAAGAGTATCTTAAGACCAGCGGTCCATGGAGCCAATTAGTTTCTATGAAAAATATAGAATTAAAAAAACTAAATAAAGATTCTACCATTGTTCTTAATAAGACTTTAAAGGTGACTCCTTTTTTAGTGCCACATCGTGATGAGTATTCTGAAACCGTTGGTTATAAAATTGAGGGTAAAGGTAAATCGGCCTTATTCATTCCGGATATTAATAAATGGGAATTATGGAAAAAAAATATTGTTGAAGAAGTTAAAAAGGTAGATTATGCCTTTATTGACGCTACCTTTTTTAAGGACGGTGAAATACCTAGACCAATGAAGGATATTCCGCATCCATTTATTGTAGAAACAGTCAAATTATTTCAAAACGAATCTTTACAGACAAAATCAAAAATCTATTTCATACATTTAAATCACACCAATCCTGCGTTGAAAGAAAAGAATTCATTAAAAGATAGTATTCGAAATTTAGGATTTTATTTTGCGAAAGAAGGCGCTAATTTTTCACTTGATTAAGAAAATTAACCAAAATAATATCGAATAGTTAACAGGGTACTATATTTTAGATAATTAAAGATAATTGATATATTTTTTTGAATATTCCGTAAATTGCAGCACAAAAAACAGATAATTTTATTAATGAAACAAATCGCTCCCTATAAACCAAAGCATAAAATTAGAATTGTAACAGCGGCTTCATTGTTTGATGGTCATGATGCATCCATTAATATCATGAGAAGAATTATTCAGGCTACTGGTGTTGAGGTCATTCATTTAGGGCACGACAGAAGTGTTGATGAAGTGGTGAATACAGCGATTCAGGAGGATGTGAATGCCATTTGCTTAACCTCATATCAAGGTGGGCATAATGAGTATTTTAAATACATGTTTGATTTATTAAAAGAAAAAGGTTCTGATCATATAAAAATATTTG
>JAHENA010000179.1 GCA_024643405.1 Flavobacteriales bacterium
ATTCTACAAAATATGTTGATTCACTTATGAAAAATGAAGCGTTACCCTCTTTTGGACATGCTATTGGAGATATTTTTAAAATAGGCCCTCTACAAATTACAGTAACAGCAGCCGATCATTCCTGGCAAAATGCTTATCCCGGTACGAGCAAAAGAGTTTTTAAAGATGAAGACAGTGCTGGTTTTTGGATTGAAACACCCGATGGTACCATTTGGGCTCCGGGTGACTCCCGTTTAACACCGGTACATTTACAAATGCCAACACCCGATGCTATGTTATTTGATTTTTCTGATAGTGAATGGCATTTCACTTTTGAGGGCGCTGTTAAAATGGCCAACGCCTACCCAAACACACCTCTTTTATTATATCATTGGGGCTCTGTTGATGCACCTGATTTTGCCCCTTTTAATGGGAATCCGGAAACATTATTTAAAGTGGTTGTTAATCCGGAGCGTATTCATGTTTTAGCTCCAGGAGAACCCTTCATACTTAAAAAAATAAAACCTTAAAACTTCTTAATAAGTTGTTTTATGAAAAAAAACAAAAACATTTTACCTCCTAAGGCCTTTGCAAAAAGAGTTACAAAATATGCGTTTTATTCTGTCATTCTTTTAATAATCTCATTAGGCATTGGCATTTTTGGCTATCATTTTATTGGAGAGTTGAGTTGGATTGACAGTCTATATAACGCTTCTATGATATTAACTGGCATGGGGCCTGTTAATGAAATGACCTCTGAATCTGCAAAAATATTTGCTTCGTTTTATGCCCTTTTCAGTGGTGTTGTATTTTTAAGTACTGTGGCCATATTTTTTGCGCCTTTTGCTCATAGATTAATGCATTTGTTGCGCATTGATGATTTTGAGGATTAAACTTTTCAACAAAAGAGGCTCGCCTTGATCTGTATAGAGTGGTTTTATCATTAAAGATTTTGAAAACTTATTTTTCGTTATATTTATATGATTTCAATTTAAATTCGGGTAACGCAAAATCTTACACTAAAACGCATTGTTAACATGAAACCTTTTAATAAATACTGGTACTTCATTGTTCTGATTTTTCTATTAAAATCCACTAACGGGTTTAATCAAAACAGTCAAATACAAGATTCCACAACCATTAAACTCCTTTCTGCAGCAAAAGAGATTATGACTGCTGCAAAAACTTGTGCTCTTATAACTCTAGATTCTCAAAGTGCCCCAAGAGTTAGAACCATGGATCCATTTGTTCCTGAAAACGATTTTACTGTTTGGTTTGGAACCAACCCTAAAAGCAGAAAAGTCGATCAAATTAAAAATAATCCTAAAGTCACTTTGTATTATTTAGAACCTAATAGCTCCGGTTATGTAATGCTACATGGTTTAGCAAAACTGGTTAATGATGAAACAGAAAAAGAACATAGATGGAAACCCGAGTGGGAAGCCTTCTACCCGAACAAAAAAGAAGATTATCTTTTAATTAAAGTATCTCCGTTATGGCTGGAAGTAGTGAGTTATTCACATGGTATTGTAGGAGACATTGAAACCTGGGAACCTTCCTCAATTTTTTTTAATAAATAATAACAGTCTGGTATTTCCAGATAAATTTTAATACATGGAAACAATCATTAAATTTTTAGAATTTGAGCTTCTCCACGTTGGTGAATATAATATACGTGTTTATACCTTAGTTACAATTTTTTTAATTTCTGTAATTACTAAAACTATTTTATGGTTTATTAAAAAAGCACTATTCAGAGAAAATAAAAACAAAAAACTGGATGTAGGCAGTGCCTATGCTTTATACCAAATTATAAAATACATCATGTGGGTTATTGCCATTGGCCTCATTTTACAAACTATTGGCATAGAAGTAACCGTGTTAATTGCAGGATCTGCTGCCTTACTTGTGGGTGTTGGTTTAGGTTTACAGCAAACATTTAACGATGTTATTTCGGGGATAATTTTACTTTCTGAACGGTCTATAAAAATTGATGATATCCTTGAGATCGATGGCGACATTGTAAAGATTCAGGAAATTGGATTACGAACCTCTAAAGCACTTAATACAGACGATATTTCTATAATTATTCCAAATTCATTAATTACTACCAATAAAGTTATCAATTGGAGTCATCAGTCAAAAAGAACACGTTTTAGAATTGATGTGGGTGTTTCCTATAATTCTGATGTTGATTTGGTTATTAAAATATTAGAAGAAAGTGCTTCGGCCCATCCAGATGTTTCCCATATGGCTTCCGTTGAAGCACGACTGGTTAATTTTGGGAATTCATCAATCGATTTTCAGGTCCTGTTTTTTAGCAAAAATATTTTTAGAATTAATAAAGTTAAAAGTGATATCAGAATCATAATTAATAAAAAATTTGCTGAAAATAAGATTACGATTCCTTATCCGCAAATGGACCTGCATTTAAAATCAAACCATACTGAATTACTTAAAAAAAATAAAAATTAATAAGGACCTCTTGTTTATTTCATCGTAAAAAATCGATGAAACGCAGGTAAATGCCTGATAAAATGCAGTTTATGACCAATATCATGTTTCATTTTAAAAAAAAATGTGTAATTTGTTGAATACTCAAATTTAACGTTATGAAACCAAAACTACTTTTATTTATCGGCTTATTCATTTGCTTTTCAGCATTTACACTTGCGCAATCAACAGCTGGCACAATGACATTTAATTTTACACAAGGCGCTCCTGCAAACACTGCAGATGGGGGTGTTGTTTTGGCAGTGTGGATTCAAAGTGGTACTACATTTGTAAAAACAAACTTACGTTATTTGGCAAATGGAACAAGAGATCATTTAC
>JAHENA010000092.1:0-7341 GCA_024643405.1 Flavobacteriales bacterium
AAGGATAAAAAAGAAAATAAAATTAAGATTGCGAAAAAAGTTTTAGTTGTTTTCATTTAATGTGTTTGTTTTTTATTTGTTAATTCGAATTAATTTAAATAATGATATAAAAACTAGAGTAAGAATCTGTAATTTAAAGAAAGAAGTACAGATTTTCTATCACCTACTATTCCAGCTTCGGTTCTTAGCATCCACTTTTTATTAAATTGATATTGGGCACCAATTAACCCGTTCCATTCCTGTTTCACTCTTTTATCTATGCCATATCTTATAATAGCTTCACCATCGGCAGACTCAATGCGCTCTACAATAGGTGTTAAAATTTGATCTGCTTTTTCAATTTTTATTTTATCCAAAGGCTTATTTGGATCCAGCGAATTATACCATTCATAATAGTCTGCGGCAATTTGGTCTGCTCTGTCAAAAACTTCCTGAGGAAGTGCATCTTTCATTTTAATCTGTCCAACAGTATTGGAACTTAAAGAAGCCTTCATGGCACCAACCCAAATTCCAAAATTGCGGTAAGGTTTAGTTTTGCTTACAAAGTTGTGACCAAAACGGATTCCAAATGTATTGACTTTAACGGGTTTATCAAGTAATTCAGGCTTGGTCCATGTTATATTTCCGTCAACAGCAATCCAAACTGGTCCTAAACCACCTGCGGCAGTCAAACCAAATCCTGAAGTTCGCACATTCTGATCTACAACAGATTTAAGTTCGATAGGAGCGGTAATATTAACTTCAGTACTTGAAGTTCCAAATCCAAATATTCCATAGACGTTTAAAAATGGAAAGACCCAAACATCTGGTCTTACCATTACCGTATTTGCTGTACTATAATTATTTCCGAATTCTATAAAATCAACTCCAGTTAAGGGTATATCTAGGTTTTCTGTTAAAAGACCAATACGTAAATTTTCGACAACAATCCCTTGTTTAATATATATATAATTGACCATTAAACCTGTTGGGTAGGGAATATCAAAGCCTTTTTCATAGGCCTTTTGACCCCAGATAGGGAAAACATTGTCGTATTTAACTTGTTTTAGGCTATCGGTATAAACTTGATTTTTATCTTTAATTTTAGTGTTTGCATATTGTGCATAGGAAAACTCAACAATAAGTAATGTAAAAAGCAAACAAATAATCGTAAAGCGTTTCATTTTTTTTAATTTGTACTTGTATTTTCTTTCTTTTTATTTGCACCAATAGGCACGTTTAATTTTAAGAAAAGAGAACTATTATTGGATCCAGATACACCTTTATAAACATTGGTAAATCCATAATAATATTTGATACCAATGGTCATTCCATTTTCTGGTAAGATTTTATAACCTGTACCAAAAGTTATACCGGTATCCAATCGGTTTATTTTGTCTTTATTGTAATCTTTTGTTTTAATGTATTTATTGTCCAGGTCTGATTCAAACTCAACCCAGGATTTATACATTAAACCAAATTGAGGTCCAGCTTCAACATACATTCTGTTCTTGAAATTATATTTTAAAAGCGCAGGAACTACAAAATAATTTAGAACCTGACTGTAATTTCCATTTTCTTCTAAGTTTGGGGTTATTTCAAGAAAAGCGAGATCCTCAGGAGATAATTTATGATCACCCATTTTTGCTTTTACCAATACACCTGTGTAGATATTCCATTGGTTTTTTAAACGAAAATCAAAATAAAATCCTAGGTTAAATGTTGAAAGTCGCTTATCGGCATCAAGACCAGAAATGTCCGACCAATTAAATCCACCTTCAAGGCCGAATTCCAAACCATCGGAATTTAATTTATCTCCAAATAAGATAGATAATAGAACTTGAGAATGGGAAGTAAACCCTATTAGTACAAAAACTAATAGGGTTATACACTTTTTATTTAGCATCTAAACTTTTGGTTATTGCTTTCACGTACTCAGCAGCAACTTTGGTTACATTTGAAGGGTCTTCAATTTTTGTAGTAGTAACAGCAACCAATTGTTTTCCATCTGGTTCGTCAAGATTATAAGCAACAGTTTCCAATACATAAGTTTTTGTGTTATACGTAGTGGTTGTGCTAGGAACATAACTGCCATAGGTAGAATAAGAATATGGATTACGGTAATAGCCGTAAAATCCACCATAATACATTGGATAATATCCAGCATAAGTGCCACCTGCATAATAACCACCATCAGTTACTGTTTTAGTTTGCTCTTGATAATCTTTAATTACAGTGAGTACAACACCGTTAAAACCTTCATTGCTTAAAATGGTTTTTATCATTTCAAGTCTTTCCTCTGTCACTTCCTGATCAGGGTTTATTTGTGGAAATTTAGTAAAACTGGCAGTAGCTTTCATGCCTTTAGCAGTTAACTGATTTACAATTTCGTTTTCAAATGCAATACGAGCTTGATTGTTGGCTGTTCTTGCAATTACTAAAATGTTATTGTCTTTAATGCTATCTACGTTATCAGCTTTCCAGGAGTCCAATACTTTAACACTGGAACAGGAATTTAAAATTAAAATAGCTGTTAAACTTAAAATGGAATAAATTAACTTTTTCATTTGTTTTTTTTTTGAATTAATGTATCTAAAATCTTATTAATTTGATTTTGAGCAAATATAAAATATTTTTACTTAAAGAAAATCTAAACAATCTGTTAAATCAGGTTTTTATTTATTAATGACAAATCCGTTTTTTTTAAATATCAATTAAATCAATCTTCACTTGCTAGTGGGGTATCCCATTTTTCTTTAGGAACCATTTTTGGAATATCGGTATCTGCAACATATGATGGTGTCATAATTTGAACATCGTTCTCATTAAATACATCCAGAATATTTTGATGCAAGCATGAATAAATGGCGTTAATGTTTTTTACATCTTTACAATAACCGTTAATTTCGTAATTTATGGCAAAGTCTGCAAGTGATTTTTTTAATACGAAAGGTGGTGGGTTTTTAAGAATCCCTTCAGTTCGGCTGGCAGCTAATTTAAGCATTGCATCTACTTGTCGCCAAGGCGTTTCATAACCAATTCCAACAATTGTATGCAGGATTAAACCTAAATCTTGAGCTTTGACAGTATAATTCACAATTTTGCTATTAACAAGTACTGAATTTGGAATAACAATTTCTTCATTTTTATATGAACGCAAACGTGTAACCATCAAGCGTTGTTCTTCAACAATACCAATTTGGTTATCAACTTCTATTCGGTCACCTTTTTTAAAAGCACCCCTGTAAATCATGGTATAACCAGCAATAATATTTCCTACAAAAGACGATGATCCTAACGAAAACAATACACCAACAAAAACAGAAACACCTTTGAATGCAACAGAATCGGAACCAGGTATGTAAGGATATGATATTACTATTGCAAAGACTATAATAAAAGCCCTTACAATTTTAAAGGTTGACATAGACCATTCTGGGTTAAAGTCTTTTAACTTTATATTGCCTTCATCAATTCCTATAAAAAATAATTTGATCAACTTAAGTATATATTTCGTGATGAAATAAATAAATATTAAAAACACAAATTTTGGAATGTAATTAACAAAGGCTGTTCCTATGTTTTTAATTGGTTCTATGATCAAATTCAAGGTGTACTTTGAAAAGGCGTTGGTCCATGGAAATAACGAAAGTACATAGTCTGCAAAAAATATAATGGTAAATAAGATCACTATGATTCTTAAGGTTTTTATTAAAACATGGAATATGCGCCAGATCTGATTGGACTTTATGAGATTGAAAGATATATTTTCAACTGATTCAATCCTTTTTTTAATACGGTTCTGTAATGCAATATCCATACGCTTAATTAACCAAAGGAGAGCAAAGAGTAAAGCAATTAATATAAGGGTTGCCAATAAGGCTTGTTTTATATGTTTAATGACCACCGGTCTGCTACGTTCGTCGCGATATGTTTTAATGGCAGATTTAATGGAGAGCTGAATAGTTTGTGCTAACAAATCGCGATGAATGCTTTCAACAGCAGCATCTGCATCAAATATTCTTATGATTAATTGATTTCCAGCGTAAATTGTTGAATGACTATTTTCATCAACAATTTTAACCATTTCTGGTTGTATGGAATAATTGGCAGCAGCTTGCTTTATTTTTCCACTTACTTCTTTAGCTCTTTGTTCTGACGGGAAAGAGGAAACGCCTCTAACATTAAATAAAATATTGCCGTCAAGTTTTACTGGGGAAACGGTTATTTGGTCTGAACCAAGATTTGAGATATTGTTTTCTTGACCATGTATGGAGTTTGAACATAAACTAAATAAAAGCAAGATCAAAACATAAGCACTAAATAGGCTTCTATTTTTTTTTAACTTGTTTATCATAATACTGAATTAAAATTTTTAATCAAATTGTCATCTTTGGTTATTTCACCCATTTTACTGATCCTTTTCCATAAGCTTTAATACTTTGAGTGAATTTATGGGCAGTAATATCCAATTTTTGAATCCTATCTGTTGGAATTATTTTCACTTCTCCAGCATCATGTCTGGGTGCATCAGGTATAAATACGGTACTTAACTTTTCGCCTTTTTCTACAAGAAAAGCTATATTATAAGAGTCTTCTTCATGGATTAAAATGGGAACCATATCTTCCTCTGAAGTCTCGCCAACTGCATCAGCAGTTATGGATTTTATCAGTGCATAACCTGGTAAATGAATTAGAAGTTCATCTTCTAATTTTTTTATCCATTTTTTAACCAATTTAGATCGAAATAAAAGACCACTTACAAAACATATTAAGACAAGCAATGCGATAGCAATTAAATTACTGCCGTCTAATCCAAAAATAATCTCTGGTAGTTCATTTGAAAGTGGCACAGAAAATTTTTGCAAAACTTCTAGAGCCTTTGCAAAGATCATGATTAACAAAATCACAGGTAGTAAAAATAAAATGCCACCTGTAATTGTAGTTCTAATAAAACTAAGTAAAGATTTCATGTATATTGATTTAATAAATCTATTAAGAATTTATAATGTAAAATAACAAATAATTTTTTGGTAAGTGAACTTTAACTAAAGCTTTTTTTTAGGTATCTTTAAGAAGTGAAAATTGATAATTTTAGGATTTAAAAAGCCTATATTCAAATCGTTTTAAATAAAATTTTTAATATTAAATGTGTTCAATTATGAAAACTTTGTTAAATGTAAAACAGTATTTAGTGATATTAGTATTCATGGCGTTTAATCTATCGGTATTTGCTCAGGTAGGTGGTTGGAATCCAGAATTGCAAAATGAAGCAAAAGAGGCCATGAAAGAGATGTTGGAAAAAAATCCAAAATTACAAACATATGTTGATAACGCTTATGGCTATGCCGTGTTTCCAAAAATAACCAAGGCTGGATTAGGAATTGGAGGAGCAGCTGGAAGTGGTATTGTTTATCAAAGCAACCTAGCTATTGGTTCTTCTAAGTTAAAACAAGCTTCTATTGGTTTACAAGCTGGCGGCCAACAATACAGTGAGGTTATATTTTTTGAAAATAAAGAAGCATTCGAACATTTTACAAATGGTAATTTAAAATTTGATGCCCAGGCTTCTGCTGTGGCTATTACAGCTGGCGCATCCATTGATGTTGCTTATAAAAATGGAGTAGCAGTATTTACATATACCATAGGTGGATTAATGTATGAAGCGTCTATTGGTGGGCAACATTTTACTTTTAAAAAGCAATAGCTATTTATTATTTATCTTCTTTTTTTTCGATAGGTTCCAATTTGCCTTGGTAAGAAATGGTACTTCTGTTATTTGAAGCTATGAATAGTGATGCACTGCCCTGAAAACTTACAGTAAGAGTTAAATTGTATGTATCATTATTGTCAATTACAACAGCTTCAATTTTGTAATTTTTCTTGGCTTTGTCAACTGTAAATGATTTTGGAATTCCTTTAAATCGCATGCCATTGTCATTGCCATAGCCAGCCCCTCCAAAAGCCCTGCCAAAAAAAGGTAATATACTTTCTATTAAATCACTTTCAAATTTCACGAAATAATTATCCCCTGTTAAATCTATGGATCTCGCTCCAGAAGGAAGGGCTCTATTAGCATTAAACATAAATGCTTTAGCATCTATTAAAGCTTCAATTTGTTTCTCTTTCTGTATTTTTTCTTTTTCTTTCTGTTCTTTTCTAAGTTCTTTTTTACTTTTCTCTTGAGTAAAGCCAATAGTTGTAATAAGACTAAATAACAATATAATTATTGAAATTCTTTTAGGATTCATTTTTTTAATTTTAAAATTCTTAAACAAAATTATGAAAAAATTAAATACGATTATTTAGGAAAAAGAAATACAATTGAAGCTCTAAAACCTATATCGGCTTTTGATCCACTAGGCGCAGCCAAATTAAATCGAGGGCCAATGGCCAACTGTGTTTTTTGTTTACCTAAACTTGTAACGCCACTAATTGATGGATTGAACCATACAGTTGTAGTATTTGCTTCCCAATTTTGTGTAATTTCAAAATTACCTCCAATTCCTGCTCCACTTTTCCAGTTGTAGTTAAAAAAAGGTTGAATGAAAAGAGAACTAACATCACCTCGATCTTTGTTCCCTGCTACACTCCAAATTTGATTAACTAAACCACCAATGGTTATGCCGTTAGTTTGATATAGAGCAACTGCAGTTGGACCAATACCAAACTTTTTAGAAGCCAAGTAATCATCAGTTGCAGTTGGGATTAAAAACACAGGTCCAGCTCCCCATGTTAAGCCTCCTTTAGATACAGCAGGACTTAAAAATGCACTCAATACCACATCTCCTAATCCTGTTTCGCTATTACCTGCGCCTGTAATATCATATTGAGAAATGACAGGTAATATCATTCGTGCAATTAGATTCAAATTTTCGTTAATGCTGATAGGCAAAACTGGCTGAATGTTAAGTGTATTACGCGTACCATTATTTGGCCCAATACCTATATCAGTATTATTTTGAAAAGGTAAGCTTATTAAACTGGAAATAGGGTTTGCCAGTTTTTTTGCCAAATCTGCAGCACTTTCTTCAGGGTTTTCTTGAGGTGCATCTTGTGCCAATAAAATTTGCGAAAAGCAAATGGCACTTAATAAAAGGATTGTTTTTATTTTTTTCATAATAATACATTTAAATGTTAGAAGCTAAAAGTGAATCCAAGTAAAAATCCTTCATTGGCTAAATTATATTCAAATTTATCTTTTTTATAGTTCGGCTTATAAATTTGATAGCCAATACTTGTAGCAAACGAATCTGAAAATTTATAGGAAATTAAACCGTTGATTTTAAAGCTGTATTCAGAACCCATATCGAAGCCGCCAATATCTGCTCTACCACTTAGAGCCCATTTGTTCCATTCATT
>JAHENA010000092.1:7441-10337 GCA_024643405.1 Flavobacteriales bacterium
AAATGGGTTTGAAAAGCTAAAGTAGGATCTTGTTTCTTTTTTTTGCCGCCGAAAAAATCGGGGTTGTCTCCATAAATTACGGCAGAACCTGTAAATTCATAAGACCATCTACTCCAGTTATGAACCACTCCTATTTGAGGGACAAAAACAAACTGGTTTTGGCCAAGATTAAGTAATTTGTCATTATAATATTGACCAAGTGGAAGTGTCACAGCTATGGAGACACCAAGCGTGGTATTAACAGGATGTTCTTTAAAATATTCTTGAAGTTCTTTGGGATTACTTGGAGGAGGACCAAGTAAGTTTACCGAAAAACGAATTCTTGGATCCACAAAGCCATTGCGGTCTACAGTAGTTGGTACTCCAGAAACCAACCCTTCCCAATGTGCTATGGCATAGGGCATTATAACATCGATTCTTGCTGTTTTATTGGCCAGTTTAAACGGACGGACATAAGAGACTACAAATGCGTTTACAGAAACAGAGACATCTTCTGCTTGTAACAACGGATCCAAAAAGATATCACCAAAGGTATGGGCATATCCAGCACCAATAACATTAGTTCCTAAAGGTAATGACGACCAACGTCTTGGTTCTATTTCTTGAGAAAATCCTTGATTGTATAAAAAAAGTGAATAAAAGAAAATTAAAACTGTGTGTTTTGATTTTTCTAAAATCTTCATAAATAATCGCAGTTTTATTTTAAAAATTCAAATTAGAATTAAATCAAAATTAAAAAAAATAGTTTAACAATATTAGAAATTTGCTGTTACCTTAAAAGCAGGGCCATAAAAATCCATTCCAAAATTACCTCTCCATAAATTTTTATCTACATTTGCTTTTAGAGCCAAATATCTATATTCTGCACTGAAACCAATATTCTTAAAGGCTTGATATTTAACACCTGGAGTAAGTCCCCATAAATTTCCAGAATAATTTGAAATGGATATCCCAAACCAATCTACTTCTCCAGTAAAAGCCCATTTCTGATGAGGTGCCCAAATATACCAAATGCCAATATTAGGTAAGGGTAGTGTAACCGAAGAACTACTTCTTGAAAAAGATGCCGAACCTTCATTTACAGAAGCTTCTCCTTCTAAAAATCCATTTACTCTAACAGTATGAAAGCCTAGACCGCCACCAAATTCATATTTATTACCACGAGATATAACTCTTCCAAAAAATATTCTATACAATGCAAATTTATAACCACCAGTAACTTGAGCCCCTACCTCATAAGTTTTGTCATCCCATTCAACGGTTTCGTCTAAAGTCACCGTTTTACTGGTATTTATAGAAAAATATTCAGCATTAACAGAATAATTCTTTGAGAATCTCCAGGTAAAATTTAAGGTAAAAGAGTTTTGAACTCCATCAAGTTGAAATGTTTCGTCAAATTGAATATCGTCTTTTTCTTCTAAGTCTAATTGTCCATCTACTCCAAATACTACTTTGTTTAAAGGGCTAAATAAACCTATGCCCATCAAAAATTTATCAGTTAAAATGGGATTTTTTACAAATGAATCTTGTTCTTGATTATCTTGACCAGATTCTGTTGATTCTTGACCATAAACAGGAAAAAGACATAAAGAAAATATGATAAGGAGGGTAATTTTTTTCATTGTGAATATTATTATGAGTTAAAAGATCTTGAATCTTTAAATAAAGATAACATAAACAAAAATATAAAAAGGAATTATCTGTAAAAAATAGAACTCAGATATTAATTTTCACTAAAAAAAATCCCGAAGTTAAACTTCGGGATTTTTAATTGAAATTACTTATTTCTTTTAAATATATAACGAGTAATGAAAATACCATTGCCGTCTCCCTTACCGCTATCGCTTTCTACAGCACTGGTAACAAATGCTAATTCCCAGCCTTCAGAAATCATGGTGTTAATTTTGGAAGAAATAACAGCATCATTAGCAGCAATATTTTGAAATCGAATACCTGCAACATTATAAAAGTTTAACAGTTTGGTTTCGTCAAAATCTTTTACACGAATTTCACCTCTGTCAGATTTGTTTCTGGTATTGTCTTCTTCGCTTTGTGTTGTTGTAAATTCTTTATAATCCTTTTCTTCATTAGCACTTATAAGTCTGGAACGACCAAGCCCCATTGGGACTATTGATTCTACACTTGTGACCACTTTATACTCTACTTGTGCATTAAGGTCAATAAAGGAAATTAATGCTACTATAAATACTAAAATTAATTTTTTCATTTGATTGGTTTTTAGAATTAAGTCGGCAATATACAGTTTTTCTTAATACTAAAAGTTGTTAATTTGTAGTCTATAATTAATAATTAATGACAGGACTTGTTTATAAATCTACAGGAAGCTGGTATACGGTCAAAACCGATTTAGGTGCAATCTATCAATGTAGAATGAAAGGTAAATTTCGCATGAAAGATATTAAAAGCACCAATCCCATTGCTGTTGGTGATATTGTAGATTTTGAATTGGAAACCAAAAATGATGAAACGACAGGTATTATTAATAGGATTCATGAACGCAAAAATTATATTGTACGTAAATCGGTAAAGCTTTCAAAACAGACCCATATCATAGCTTCAAATATTGACCAGGTATTTTTATTGATTACTATTGACAATCCTCCAACATTTACCAGTTTTATCGATCGGTTTTTGGTCACAGCCGAAGCCTATTCAATTCAAACTATTTTACTGTTCAATAAGATTGATACTTATAGTGAAGAAGTGTTAAATGAAGTCAAATATCTTGCTCATGTGTATCGAAAAATCGGGTATGAATGTATTGGCATATCTGCAAAAACAGGAAAAAACATTGATAAGGTTAAAACCTTGATGAAAGATAAAGTCAGTATGTTTGCAGGGCATTCGGGTGTTGGAAAATCAACACTGATCAACA
>JAHENA010000093.1 GCA_024643405.1 Flavobacteriales bacterium
TTTTTAATATTGATTTAGAGGTCAGATGCAATGCCTTTAAAAACATTTAGGTTGGTCGTTAAATTTATTAATAGGCATTTCATATAAAAACAAAGATAAAGCTAATTTGTTTCCTTAATTTTACCAAAATTTTTAAAAAAAGTGGGTAGTAAAAATAAGCTTAAAAGATTTAGAGAAAACGAAACATTTAAAAACGTCTTTCAACCAACAAGAGATGAACTAGTTAGTAATCAATTCTTGATAAGGGGAAATTGGAATGAAGTATATTTTAAAAATAACCATCCTTTAGTTTTAGAATTAGGATGTGGTAAAGGCGAATATACAGTTGCTCTGGCAAAAAAATATCCTAATAAAAATTTTATTGGCGTCGACATCAAAGGTGCTCGTTTTTGGAGAGGGGCAAAGACATCAGTTGAAGATAAATTGAAAAATGTAGCGTTTTTAAGAACACAAATTGAATTGATTGATTTTGCGTTTGCTAATCATGAAGTAGATGAAATATGGATCACTTTTCCTGATCCACAAATAAAATACAAGAGAACAAAACACCGTATGACCAATGCCTCATTTTTAAAGAAATACAAATCCATTTTAAAACCTGAAGGCGTGGTTAATTTAAAAACGGATAGTGAATTTATGCATGGTTATACACTTGGGTTACTTCACGGAGAAGGGCATGAAGTACTATATTCTAATCATAATATTTACAAACAAGAAGGTAGCCCGGAAGAAGTGACAAGTATCCAGACTTTTTATGAGTCACAATATTTAGAGCAAAACAAAGCAATTACGTATATTAGGTTTAAAATTAAATAACATTGAACATCACTTTTATCTTTTTTTTAGGTCTGGTGGTAGCCTTAATAGGGGTTGTGCCTCCAGGTTTGCTAAATATGTCGGCGGCAAAGATTAGTCTAAAAGAGGGACATGTGAGAGGGATTATGTTTTCCATAGGGGTTTGTATCATCGTTTTTATGCAAACTTATTTAGCTTCTATTTTTGCTAGATACTTGTCGAATCATTTTGAGGTAATTGAAATTCTGCAACGGGTTGCCTTCGTTATTTTTGTATTAATTACAATTTACTATTTGTTTATTGCAAAAGAACAAGCCAAACCACAAATCGTACCTCAAATAAGAAGTAAACATAGCCGCTTTTTCCAAGGGATGTTTTTGTCAAGTTTAAACGTATTTCCAATACCTTATCAAGCGTATATGACTATTACCACGGCGTCTTTTGGCTGGCTCGATTTTAGTATGACTAGTATTATCAGTTATGTTGCTGGTGCCGGAATGGGAACTTTTGTAATGCTTTATTTTTATATTTTCTTTTTTGATAAAATAAAAGATAAGGCAATTTCTTCTCAAAAGAGTATGAATTATATTATAGGAGGTATTACTGGGATCATATCCATAATTACCTTGATAAATATTATCAAAGAATTGTAACCTATATGAAGCCAGAGTCTTTAAATTTCTTTAACCAGGTTTATGAGGTTGCAAAATTAATTCCATACGGAAGGGTGACTAGTTATGGGGCAATAGCTAATTATCTTGGCGCTTCAAGAAGTGCACGAATGGTTGGTTACGCCATGAATGCTTCCCACAGCATGGAAAATATTCCTGCCCATAGAGTTGTTAATCGAAAGGGTCTTTTAACAGGAAAACATCATTTTGATGGAACTAACTTAATGCAGCAGCTTTTAGAAAGTGAAGGCATTAAAGTTTTAGAGAATCAAATTCAAAATTTTGAGACTATTTTCTGGAATCCTTCTAAGGAATTATAAATTAAATCTTCCCTTTAAAGAAACCCATCTTTTTTGTTTTATACGGATATGATTTAAATCAGTTTATATAATAGTTAAAGCATATATCTTTATAAATCATTTCAATAAATCTGCTTTAAAATATTAACTTTTCAGCGTATATTTGTACTTTAGAATAAATCTAAATTACTTGAATTAAATTAGGTTTATTGTGATGATTTGAAATTCAAATTAAACAAAAACAAATGAAATTAAGCAAACAAGATATCCTTAAAGCTCTTGAAACAATTTCTGTTCCTGGAGAGGGAGGAAATATGGTTGAAACTGGAGCCGTTAAAAATGTTATGACTTTTGGCGATGAAGTAATTGTAGATATTACAATTACAAATCCAAGTTTACAAGCTAAGAAACGTACGGAGGTAGATATTTTAAAAACGATTCATGAACAGGTTTATGAAAAGGCTAAAATAACAGTTAATGTAAAAGTGGATGCACCGGCTGCACCAAAAGTAAATGTCATTAAGGGTAATGCTATACCAGGCATTCAAAACATTATTGCTGTAGCTTCGGGAAAAGGCGGTGTAGGAAAGTCTACTGTGACAGCAAACTTGGCCGTTTCCTTACAAAAGATGGGATTTAAGGTTGGAATTTTAGATGCCGATATTTATGGACCATCCATACCTATTATGTTTGATGTTGAAAAGGAACGCCCTTTAGCTGTTGATATAGCTGGTAAATCTAAAATGAGACCGATAGAAAACTATGGAGTTAAAGTACTTTCCATAGGATTTTTTACACAGCCAGATCAAGCAGTAGTGTGGCGAGGCCCTATGGCAGCCAAAGCATTAAATCAAATGATATTTGATGCACATTGGGGAGAAATTGATTTTTTATTGATTGATTTACCTCCAGGAACAGGAGATATTCATTTAAGTATTATGCAATCGCTTCCTATTACAGGCGCTGTGATTGTTAGTACACCACAAGTGGTGGCTTTAGCAGATGCTAAAAAAGGAGTAGCCATGTTCCAACAAGAAAGTATCAATGTGCCAGTTTTAGGTATTATTGAAAACATGGCCTATTTTACCCCTAATGAATTACCAAATTATAAATATTATATTTTTGGAAAAGACGGTGCGAAAAACTTAGCCGAAGATTTAAAGGTGCCATTTTTAGGAGCTTTACCTTTAGTGCAAAGTATTCGTGAGTCTGGTGATGTAGGTAGTCCTGCAGCATTGCAAATAGACACGCCGTTATCTGAGGCGTTTAAAACGATTACGCAAAATGTGGTACAGGAAGTTGTCAATAGAAATCAGGCATTACCTCCAACAGAAGCTATAAAAATCACTACCATGGCAGGATGTTCTGCCCCTAAAAAGTAATACATGAACACCGAAGAATTAAGAGAAAACATTGAAAAAGCCTTAGATGAAATTCGTCCATTTTTGCAAAGTGACGGTGGCGATATTTCTCTTATTTCAATAGAAGATGATAAACATGTAAAAGTGCAGTTAAAAGGGGCTTGTGTGGGTTGCAGTGTGAATCAAATGACTTTAAAATCTGGTGTGGAAATGACCATAAAAAAGTATGCCCCTCAAATTGAAACGGTAGTGAACGTTTTATAAATAGAAATTTAAAATATTCAATAAAAAAAAGAGAGGTTATTCAGAATAATCTCTCTTTTTTTATTGATAATATAAAAGGTTTAAATAATTTTTTCTTTTCTTAGAAAAGTATCTAAGTTATCTGCAGCATCAAAACAATTGGTTACTATTGGAATTTCTGTACAATATCTAGAATTGATATCATGTCCTTTACATTGAAAATCTGACAAATCAACCTTTTCAAAATTCTTATTAATTACAAGGCATTGATTGTAAAGACTGTCAATAGTATTGCAGTCTTCAACATCTACACCATTTTTTAAAAGATAACCTTTTAAATAATTTTCAATAGCATGCTGTGAGTTCTTACAAACTAAATAAGAAACAATATCCTCTTCTGGTCTGAATAACTCTTTTTTAGCTTCATTTAGTTTTTCCTGGGCAGTTGCAAAATGATCTTTGGATTTTGTTGCCATAATGAATGAATTTTAAAGTTTATTATTGTAAAAAGTTAATTCTAAATGCCAAATAAAATTGGCATTTAGAATATAACTTTAAGGTATTCAGTTTTCAACCTTTAGATTCCATAGAGAATTACATATCTCTATAAATCTCTAAACGTTCCCATTTTGAATTCACTTCTTCCTGAGCTTGATCAAGTAATTGCTTACCTAATTTAGCATCGTCTTTCACAACTCTTGTAAATCGAGTTTCATTATACATGAAGTCGCTTAATGGAATTGTTGGTTTTTTAGAATCTAATTTAAATTTTTTCCCTTTGGGTTGTTGTGGGTCAAATCTAAATAATGGCCAGTAACCAGATTCAACGGCTTTCTCTTGTTGTTCAGCACCATGTTTTAAATCATAACCATGTTCACCGCAATGAGAATAAGCAATAATTACTGAAGGTCCTGGATAAGCAGCAGCTTCTTCAATAGCCTTCAACGTTTGTAAATCTTTTGCTCCTATAGCTATTTGTGCTACATAAACATTTTGATAGGAAACAGCCTGTAATGCTAAACTTTTCTTACTAGTTCGTTTTCCAGATACAGAGAATTTAGCACTTGCGCCTAATGGTGTTGCTTTAGATGTTTGTCCACCCGTATTGGAATATACTTCCGTGTCTAAAATCATAATATTAATATCTTCACCTGAAGCCAGTACGTGATCTACACCACCGTAACCTATGTCATAAGCCCAACCGTCTCCACCTAAAATCCAAACTGCTTTTTTACGTAAGTATTCGGTGAGATTACTAAGTTTAATAGCATCATCATTATTATCAAGAACCTTTAATGTTTTTTTAAGGTCTTCAATATCTGCTATTTTTTTAGATTTTTCTGCTTCAGTACTTTCTGGATTAGACACGATAGCATCAACTATTTCACTTCCTACTAAAAATTCTAATGATTTTAATAAATCAACGGCAATTTCCTGTTTTTTGGTTAATGCTAATCGCATACCTAAACCAAACTCTGCATTATCTTCAAATAGTGAATTAGCCCAAGCTGGTCCTCTTCCAAACTCATTCGTTTTGTAAGGTGTAGTTGGTAAATTTCCGCCATAAATTGAAGAACAACCTGTAGCATTTGCTATTAAAATACTGTCACCATATAGTTGGGTTAACAATTTAATATAAGGTGTTTCGCCACAACCAGAACAGGCTCCTGAGAATTCAAATAAAGGTTCTAAGAACTGAGAGCCTTTTACATTAGTAATTTGAAGCTCGTTTCTATCATAATAAGGTAGGTTTACAAAGTAATCCCAGTTATTAACTTCATCTGTTTTGTTATCAAGTTTTTTCCTCATGTTGATAGATTTAAAATCATCTATCTCTTTACTTATTGCTGGACAAACAGCAACACAGAGGTCGCATCCTGTACAATCTTCTGGAGATACTTGTAAAACATAAGATTCTGTTGCCGTGTCAAATGGTCTTCCTTTTGCAGGAACATGCTTCAATGATGAAGGTGCACCTACCAACATATCATTACCAACTACTTTTGACCTAATCGCAGCGTGAGGACAAATGGCAACACACTTATTACATTGTGTACATAAGTCAGCATCATCCCAAATTGGAATAAAATCTGCAATACCACGTTTTTCATATTGTGTGGTTCCTGTAGGGAAGGTGCCATCAACTGGGAAGGCACTTACAGGAAGTTCATCACCAGCACCTGCTAATATTTTTTCTAATACCTCTTTCACAAATCCGTCAGGGGCATCTGTCATAGCAGAAAGTAATGGTTTTTCACTGCTGGATACTTTTGGATAGTCTACTTTTTCTAAATTTTGAAGCGATTTATCTACGGCATTAAAGTTCATTTTCACAACCTTTTCACCTTTATGCGAATAAGATTTTACAATAGCATCTTTAATTTTTTGAATAGCTTCATCTTTAGGTAAAATTCCAGAAATAGCAAAGAAACAAGTTTGTAAAACTGTGTTTGCTCGTTTACCTAGATTGGCTTCTTGTGCCACTCTACTTGCATCTATAATATAGAATTCAGCCTCTTTTTCTATAATCTCTTTTTGAAGTTTTTTAGGTAATTGATCCCAAATTTCTTCTTTAGAGAAAGGTGAGTTTAATAAAAATGTTCCGCCTAATTTTAGGTCAGACAACATATTATATTTTTCAATAAAATTAAATTGATGACTCGCAATGAAATCAGCTTTTTCGATTAAATATGTTGAGTGAATTGGATCTGGACCAAAACGCAAGTGGGAAATAGTTTGTGCGCCAGCTTTTTTAGAGTCATACACAAAATATCCTTGAACATAATTATCAGTCGTATCACCAATAATTTTAATGGAGTTTTTGTTAGCACCAACGGTTCCATCAGAGCCTAAACCATAGAACATACAGTTGATAGTGGTGCGTTTTATGGTGAAGTAATCATCAATTTCTAAGTTAGTATGAGTGACATCATCATAAATACCAACGGTGAAATGATTTTTAGGCTTCGCTTTTAATAATTCATCATAGATGCCTTTAACCATTTTAGGGTTAAATTCTTTTGATGATAACCCATAACGACCACCAACTACTGTTGGCATTGCTCGATCACTTTCAGAGATAGCTGAAATCACGTCTAAATATAAAGGTTCACCAATACTTCCTGGTTCTTTAGTTCTGTCTAATACAGCTATTTTCTTAACCGTTTGAGGTATGGCATGAATAAAATTTTCAATTGAGAAAGGTCTGTATAATCTAACTAATAGAGCTCCTACTTTTTCACCTCTTTCAATTAATTCATGAACAGTTTCTTTTACGGCACCTTCACCAGAACCCATTATTATAATAATACGCTCCGCTTCTGGATGTCCTATATAGTCAAATAAATTATATCTGCGACCAGTATGTGTGTAAAACTCATCCATTGTCGTTTGAACAATTCCAGGAACGCGGTCATAAAATGTGTTTGCAGCTTCACGAGCTTGGAAAAACACATCAGGATTTTGTGAAGTCCCTCTTATCACCGGATGGTCTGGATCTAAAGAACGTTTTTTATGATCCATAATTTTATCCTCCGGCATCATAGCTTTAATGATACTATCTGGAATTGCATCAATTTTAGAAATTTCATGAGACGTTCTGAATCCATCAAAAATATTTAAAAAGGGCACTCTTGATTTTAAGGTTGCAACTTGAGAAATCAATGCGAAATCTTGAGCTTCTTGAACAGAGCTACCAAATAACATGGAGTAACCTGTTTGTCTGGCGGCCATAACATCTGAATGATCTCCAAAAATTGATAAGGCATGAGTTGCTACAGTTCTTGCTGCAACATGAATAACGTTTGGTAATAATTCGCCTGCTATTTTGTACATGTTTGGAATCATAAGGAGCAATCCTTGTGATGCGGTGAATGTAGTAGTTAAGGCGCCCGCTTGTAATGAACCGTGAACCGCTCCTGCGGCCCCACCTTCACTTTGCATTTCAACAATTCTAGGGATATTGTTCCAAATATTTTTTTGTTCTTTTGAACTATAAACATCTACATGTTCACCCATAGGAGACGCAGGTGTTATTGGATAAATAGCACAAACTTCATTGGTTTTATGTGCTACTCTTGCTACCGCTTCATTGGCGTCACATATGAGCTTTTCAAATCCTTTTTCCATAATACTTATAATTTGTTAATGTAAGATATATTAAATAAGTGGGGTGAAATTATAAACATTGAATCACTAATTCTATGACATATGTCATTAAAGGAAAAAAATCAATTTATGTGTAATATGATATAAATCATGTTTGTTTAAAGATCCATTTATATTAAAAAAGGTATCGACTAATAGATAGTCGATACCTTTTTTAATATACTTAATTGTATTAAAAAATATATTTAATTAAAATTATTAAAAACAATTAATTACAGTAATATATTGGATTTAATAGTTGTGCAATTATTCGCCGTGTAACCAGGCTTTTTTAGCCAAAAGAACTTCTTCAGTTTCAACATGGTTTTCATCAGGAATACAACAATCTACAGGGCAAACAGAAGCACACTGTGGTTCATCATGGAATCCTTTACACTCCGTACATTTATCTGAAACAATAAAATAGAATTCATCAGAAATCGGATCATTTTCTGCATCAGCATCAACTTCTTTTCCATAAGGTGTTTTGACAGTTCCACTTAAAGCAGTTTCATCAGAGTAAGACCAGTTTTGATCTGGCTCATAGATAGCATTGTTTGGGCATTCAGAAACACAAGCATCGCAGTTTATACATTCATCAGTTATAATTATAGCCATAATTTTAAAATTTTATAATAATAATATTGTACAATATTAAACTTAATTAGACTTTGATTAAATGATAAAAATCATATTTCATATTAAAAAGTGAAATTATCTTTGGTTACTTTAAATATAATGACTTCTAGTCATTTTTCATAAATTAATATTGGTAAAAATTATGGTAACAGATAAAATAGAACTCCATCCGGAAGTTTTAGAAGCTGTAGTTATTCGTTTTGTTGGAGATTCTGGTGACGGTATGCAATTAACTGGGACACAGTTTTCTGATACCTCTGCTATGTTTGGTAATGACATTGCAACATTTCCTAATTATCCTTCAGAAATTAGGGCACCTCAAGGTAGTTTGTATGGGGTTTCTGGGTTTCAAGTTCATATCGGAAGTGTTGAGGTAAGTACACCTGGGGATAATTTAGACTTATTAGTCGCTATGAATCCTGCTGGATTAAAAACTAACTTATATGCTTTAAAGCCCGGACACACCATTATTGTTGACTCAAATGCTTTTAATAAAAAGAATTTGGAAAAAGCTCAATATGAAACAAATCCGCTTGAAGATCATAGTTTAGATAACTATAGAGTGATTCAAGCTGATATGACCACTTTAACAAAAGAAGCATTAAAGGATGTTGAAGGATTAGACAATAAAGCGATTACCAGAAGTAAAAATATGTTTGCGTTAGGAATGGTTTATTGGATGTATGGCAGGGCTAAAGAACACACTATCGAGTTTTTTAATAAGAAGTTTAAATCCAGTCCTAATTTAATTGAAGCGAATACAAAGGTGCTTAATGCAGGGTATTATTTTGCTGAAACTTTAGAATTAATACCTAATGCCTATACAATTTCTCCTGCAAAAATGCCTTCTGGAACCTATAGAGTTATTATGGGTAACACAGCGACAGCTTGGGGCTTTTTAGCAGCTGCAGAAAAATCTGGTTTGGAACTGTTTCTAGGATCTTATCCTATTACTCCGGCCACGGATATTTTGCATGAATTGGTGAAACATAAACATTTTGGAGTTAAAGCATTTCAAGCGGAAGATGAAATTGCAGGAATTTCGTCAGCAATCGGAGCTTCTTTTGCTGGAGATTTAGCAATTACTACTACTTCGGGGCCTGGATTGGCTTTAAAAGGAGAGGCTTTAGGTTTGGCAATGATGATAGAATTACCATTGGTTGTAGTTAATGTACAACGAGGAGGACCTTCTACTGGATTACCTACAAAAACTGAACAGTCAGATTTATTGCAAGCCATGTATGGCAGAAATGGTGAAAGTCCTGTAATTGTTATCGCGGCAAGTACACCCAGCAACTGTTTTAATTATGCCTTCCAGGCGTCTAAATTAGCTTTAGAGCATATGACCCCAGTAATATTATTAACTGATGGCTATATTGCCAATGGGTCTGCTCCTTGGAAAATTGAAAGTATGGAAGAACTTCCAGAAATTAAGAATAATATTTCAAAAGGCTTAATTGAAAACTGGCACCCATATACAAGAAACGAAGATTCTTTAGCGAGAAATTGGGGAATACCCGGAACACCTGGATTTGAGCATCGTGTAGGTGGTTTGGAAAAGGACAGTGTTACTGGGAATGTGAATCAAGCACCAGAGAATCACGAAAAAATGACTAAAATTAGGGCTGAAAAAGTGAAGCGCGTTCAAAATTACATTCCTGAAATTAAAACCGAATTTGCTGAGTCAGGAGATTTATTGGTGATAGGTTGGGGTGGAACTTACGGTTCTTTACATTCAGCCGTGAAACAAATTAATAAAGAGGGTTATAAAAATATTGGATTTGCTCAATTTAATTATTTAAATCCATTACCAAAAAACACAGAAGATTTATTAAAAAAATTCAAAAAAATTGTAGTTTGTGAATTAAACAATGGGCAGTTTGCTAAGGTTTTAAGAATTAATTTTAGCGGTTTTGAGTTTTTACAATTTAATAAGATTCAAGGATTACCATTTGGAAACAATGAACTGATTGATGAATTTAAAAAGCTAGTAAAATAATTATGGAAGCAACTCTTGAAAAAAAATATACTTACAAAGATTTTGAAAGTGATCAGGAAGTAAGATGGTGCCCTGGATGTGATGATTATGTTATTTTACGGTCCATGCAAAAAGCGCTTCCAGAAATGGGTGTTAAAAAAGAGGAAGTAGTATTTATTTCGGGTAT
>JAHENA010000180.1 GCA_024643405.1 Flavobacteriales bacterium
GAATTGCAGCTACCTGGAAAACGAAATATGGATGTAAAATCACTATTAAATGGTTATCAATTTGATGAAGATGCTAAAATGCTGTAAACCCCTAATTTTACTCATATTTTTAAATTATCGTTAAAATACACGTTCTTTATTAACAAATGTAGCAAGTTATCAACATTAGCTTGCATTTCCCTTGCTATTACTTGCGTGATTGCGTAAACCGTATAAATTTGTAGAGGATTTAACAAAAATGTTTAACCAACAATTTATTAATAATTAAATTTTATATTATGAACAAAACAGATTTAATCGATGCAATGGCAGAACATGCTGGAATTACAAAAGCAGCTGCTAAAAAAGCTTTGGAATGTGCACTAATTGAAATTGAAGGAGCTTTACAAAAAGGCAACAGAGTTTCTTTAGTAGGATTTGGTTCTTGGTCAGTTTCTAAAAGAGCTGCAAGAGAAGGTAGAAACCCTCAAACTGGGCAAACTATTAAAATTAAAGCAAAAAAAGTTGTTAAGTTTAAAGCTGGTTCAGATTTATCTAGAGCAGTAAATTAATAAACTTCATTTAATATTTATAAAATGCCTTCTAGTTAGAAGGCATTTTTTGTTTAAAAAACACTTTAACCTATTGCATTTTAAATAAATATATGTTAGTTTTAATAAACCAACGCCACTTTTTATGATAACAACAAAACCAAAAAAAGGCGATTTACTCATTGCTGAACCTGCTATTATTGGTGATATGTCTTTCAATAGGTCTATAGTCTTATTAGCTGACCATAATCAAGAAGGATCTATAGGTTTTATACTTAACAAACCACTCAATTACACTATTAATGATTTAGTTCCTGAAGTGGAAGCCACCTTTAAAGTCTATAATGGGGGACCTGTAGAACAGGATAATTTATATTTCATTCATACCATTCCACAATTAATCCCTGAAAGTATTGAAATTTCTCTAGGCATTTACTGGGGTGGCGACTTTAATAAAGTGGCTGAGTTAATCACCAATAACCAAATCAGAGAAAGTGAAATCCGTTTTTTTCTTGGGTATTCAGGTTGGAAATCGAATCAGTTGGAAACCGAACTTAAATCGAGTTCATGGGTGGTTACTGAGAATATATACAAGAAAAGCATCATCGAAAAAGATTATGAATCTTTCTGGAAAGAAAAAATGTTGGAATTTGGAGGAGAATACAGCATTTGGTCTAATGCGCCAGAAAATCCTAATTACAACTAATGCAATCGCATTTTAACATTCACCTTTTGTAGTACCTGCTTCGCCACAGAATTGGTGAAATTCCTTTTTCTATATTTTGTGATGGGTTGTATACCTGTAATCACATTAGTAACCCAAAGTTCGTCGGCTTTTTGAAGTTCGAAAGGTGAAATAGAGGTCTCCAAAATATCATATTCAGAAAGCGTCTTTAAAATGTCAATAATTTGTTTGCGCATCACGCCTTTTAAACAGCCGTCTGCTAATGGCGGCGTTTTAACAACCGTTCCTTTTACTAAAAATAGGTTTCCATTTAAAGCTTCCACAATCTGCTTATTGGTATTCATCAATAAACAGTTTTGCAGCTTGTTTTCTTTAGCAAAAATACTCCCCACCACATGAATGGCCTTGTTATTTGTTTTTAAAGTAGATAACAGATTGGGGGCAACATAAAAATCCTTAAACAAATCAACTTCATAAGCTCCCTCTTTCATGAGATAAAAATCATCATCTAATTGAACGCATGTCATAACAAAACTGATATCATTCGTCGCAGGTAAATAGAGACCGCCTTCATTTCTATAAACCAATAACTTGACCCGAGATACGGTATTTTGAAGTTGATTAGCCAATAATAAGGCTTGAATTTGTTCCTCAAGAAATTGCATCGTGAAATGCATAGGGATTTCCATACGCATAATACGCATGGAGGCCATTAGTCTGAAATAATGATCTTCCCAAAACAACAACTTCCCATGAGAGGTTTTTATAGTTTCAAAAAGGGCATCACCATAGTTAAAACCTCGGTTATTTATTGATAATAAAGTAGTGTTATCTACTAACTGTCCATTAAAATTAATCATAAAAAAAAGTCCAAAAGCCCTGTTAAATGGCCATTTGGACAAATATAAATTAAAGTCTCCTATTTTCTTTTAAGAAGAACCTAAAACTTGTTTTAAACTGGAGATTTGATTTTCCCATAACATTTTAGCTTCTTCAACTTCGTCTTCATCAGCAAAATCAACAATCATTAATGAAACATCTTTTGTAATTTCATCCACCTGAATTCTGAGCTCAAAAAAAGTAGACAACTCATCTTCTTCATCAGCCAGCCATCGGAATTTAATACGTTCACCACTTTTTTTACTGAGCAGTTTTGCACGTTCTTCACTGTCATCCCATATAAATGTGAATAATTCGCCACGAGAATTTACATTATCTGAAAACCATTCTGACAAACCAGAAGGGGTTGAAATATATTGATATAATAATTGAGGGGATGCGTGTATAGGGAATTCTATTTCAAATTTCACTTTTTCGTCCATAAGTAACATAAAATATTTTGTTGCTCAATATATACATAAAAAGATAAGTTTAACAATAAAAATTAATAATATTTTGCACAAGTTATGTTTGTTGACAATAATATTGTTTTTATATTTGCAGCCTTAAATTATGGCGAGGTAGCTCAGCTGGTTAGAGCGTCGGATTCATAACCCGGAGGTCGCGGGATCGTGCCCCGCTCTCGCTACTAATAA
>JAHENA010000094.1 GCA_024643405.1 Flavobacteriales bacterium
CGGGATAATAGGAGCTTTTGTTCCTCTTTTTACTTATTAAATAAGGTATAATTAAGCCTACTTTTTGCGCCCTGTAAAATGTTCCATGGTTTTATATATGCCCATGACACTTCCAGTAAACCAGTCAAAAGTGTTAATAGGCATAATGGCTTGTCCAAATCTGGTGAGTCTATAAATATATCCTGGAAGAGTCATCATTTTTTTGTTTTTTTCAATGGCTTTAATAATTTTTAATGCCACTGCTTCAGGTTTAAGTATAGGTATTTTTGAACGTACCCCAGCAAACATGCCCGTATTAATATAATAGGGCATTACCGTAGTAACGCCAATATTTTTATTCATTTGTTTTAGTTCTATTCGCAAACTATCTGACCACCCTATGACTGACCATTTGCTGCCTACGTATACCGACATTTTTGGGTTTGAAATAAGGCCACCTGAAGACGCTATGTTACAGATATGACCTGAATTTCTGTCTAGCATGTCATCCAGAAATTCCTTAGTGATTAGCATAGGGGCAATGGCATTTATTTCCATAGTTTTTAAAACGTCGGCAACAGAATGTTCATTGAAATATTTGCCTACAATGATTCCGGCATTATTGATAAGGACATCAATTGCCCCAAATTCTTGTTTTACCCTTCTGGCATTTTCTTGAATTTGTTTAATATTTGAAACATCTACTTCAACTCCAAAAACAGCCCCTAGACTCTTAAATTCTGAAAGGGTCTCCTTAATTTTTGACTGGTTGATATCCCAAATGATAACTTTAGCATTCCGCTCTAACATCAAACGGGTCATTATTTTTCCAATGCCAGAGGCACCGCCCGTTATTAAAACCAATTTTTGCTCTAAGTGTTTCATTTTTTTATTCAATTTTTCATTATGGCTATGATTTATCCAAAAAGCTTCCTTTTTATAGCTCTCCCAACAAATCGTACTTTATCGTTAAAAGGGAAATTCCCTAAGACCGTTTTTACCACTCCTTTTGTAAATCTGGTTCGTTTTTGATAATCTATATGCACATCAACCAAAACAATCTTATTATGTTTAGCCTCTTTAAGCGCTGTGCTCATAGTTTGATTAATCTGAGCGTTATTTCCTATCACTAAGTATTCGGCACCAACGGCGTTCGCAATTCCTTCTAATTTGAAATCTCCCAATTCTGTAGATGTTTTTCTGTTATACGGAATTTCTTGTCCTTGAGATATCTGAGACAGCTCGCCATCATGAAACACAAAAATCACAATACCTAAATGATTCCTTTTTGCCGTTAACAGCTCCAGACCTGTCATTAAAAAGGCGCCATCACCAACAATCCCTATGACCTGTTTGTTTGAATTCACTAATTTAACACCTATAGTTGCTGGGACACAGTAACCCATACAATTAAAATCTGTAGGACTTATAAAATGCTTGCTTCTTAGGTTCTGGAATAACTCTACGGTTAGAAATGTATGGTTACCATCATCCACAACCATAATGGCGTCATTATCTAGATGGTGTCTTAAACTTTTAAAGAAATTATAAGGATTTACTTTATCGAATTTATAATCTGTCCACTCTTTATAATACGCCTGTTTATCTTTTGCAATAGTATTGCTTAAATGAGGGTTGGACTTTTCTATGTTTTTTTTGGTGAGTTCTCCTAACAAACATTCTAAAACCTGCTTGGCATCACCTTCAATGGCCAGTTTGCTTTGATAATTTTTATCAAAAACATTTTTATCAATATCAATATGAATGAGGTTTTCAGGAACTTTTGCGCCGTAACTTCCTGTTGGTATTTCTGCAAATCTTGTGCCCACTGCAATTAAACAATCTACATCTTTAAAAGCATTTTCTGCAGCAGGTACTGCTGCGGGACTGAATCCCATTCCTGTAAATAATTTGTGATCTCCAGGAAACACACTAAATCCTTGCAATGTGGTGGCTACTGGAGCGTTTAACCTTTCAGCAATTTGTATACTTATATCTGTCGCTTCTTTAGCGCCCCATCCTAAAAACAAGCCTACTTTTTTGGAATCTGAAATAATTTGAATAGCTTCATCTATTTGAGTAACCTGAATTTCTGGTGTACTCTCAACCTTTTTAAAAGTTACTATTTCTGAAACGTCGCCTTTAAATAATTGAATATTGGCGGGTATCTCAATAAAAACAGGACCCGGATTTCCGGATACCGCCGTATTATAAGCATCAAAAATACGTGGCATGATTTCCTGATGCGTTGTTATTTTGAAAGTCTTTTTAGTGATTCCGCTTAATACGGAATGCATATCCCATTCGTGTAGCTGATAGCTTTTATTGACATCGGTTCTAATGCCTCCAGAGATAATAAGCATGGGAATGCCATCTAAAAATGCTTCGCCTATACCGCTTAAAGCATGGGTAACACCCGCTGCTGGTACAATAACCAAGGTGCCAATATTACCGGAAGTTCGACTTACGGCATCTGCCATAAATGCGCCACCACCTTCGTGCGTCACTAAAATAGGTGTGATTTTTGTACTCTTGTTTAATTCGTCATAAATCTCCGTATTATGGACTCCCGGAACACCAAATGTATGTGAGATTGGTAATTGCTCCAAGGCATTAACCACTAACCATGCGCCTGTTTTTTTCATAAAATTTAAGTCTATAGTTTTATTCCTGATATGTGCGCTCCGGCAACTCTGCCTGTTAAAATACAAGAGCCTAAAAAAGTGCCTTCTAAGGATCTGGACCCATGGATGCCTCCGCCACCAAATCCTGCGGATTCGCCTACAGCATAAAGGCCAGATATGACATCACCATCCTTATTAATGACTTGTGAATTTAAATTTGTTGGAATACCTCCCAAACTTTTTCTGCTCAAAATATATTGTTTTACAGCAATTAACGGACCTGCTTTGGAATCTAATATTTTTTGAAATTTTGAGGTTCTTATTTTATCGCCCCTGTACATTCTAAAATTAACTAATCGCCGTAACTGTTCATCATTAAAATACGATTTTCCTCTGTCAATTTCAGCATCATAATTTTGTAAATCATTTTTCAGAATCTCCAGATTTACTAAGTCGTTATGGCATTGTTGATTCATTTTTTTTACGAGTTCTTCAATAGTATCAGCCACAACAAAGTGATCGATTTCATTAATTAATCTGTTTACTAATACTTTATTGCCAAACAACACCTCTTTTATCATTCTGAATTTATCTTTATGCCTGAAGGCACTCATATATTCAGATCCTGAAACCGCTAATTCTTTTATGGCGATTTTCCAGTTCATAATGCTCCATGAGTACTGATGTTTTGTTTTTAGAATATTTTCAACAAAAAAAGATGTATCGGTATAAGCAATTAAAGGAGGATCAAACCGCTTTCCGGTAGCATCAACCCATATGGCTGACCTGGGAGGTACTAAGCTCAGGCCATCTCTAATTTTGCCTTCTTCAGGGCTTGGAGCAGGAATTCCAGCGGCATAATGCCATTGCTTATTTAAGTTGGTAGATGGGATTCCTTTTTTTTCCAGATCTAAATGTACGGTGCCGTCTGCATATTTATGCGATCCGTTTAATAAGGTTGCTGGCGGCACACCATGATTGTGATGCCAATGTTTCTTTACCAGTTCTAAATTACCACCCGTAATACCGCCTGAGGCAATGATGATGTTATTAGAATTTATACGTCTATTTTTTTTAGAAGTTTCATCAAAAACGTCAACCCCAACAGCTTTTTGGTTTTCTATAATAACAGATTCTACCTTATGTTGAAACTTTATTTCTAACTTTTCCTTATTTGGATGATTTAATAAATAGTTGACTACTTTATTAGATAAATCATATCCGGTACCCCAGGTAATATGCCATCTAGGTACTGAATTACCTTTTACATACATTCCTCTTTCAGGCCAATTAACAACAGGAAGAAACTCAATTTTTTTGTGAATGAGCCAATTATAAATTAAAGAAACGGAGTGTTCTGAATAAAATTTAGCCCATTTTGCGCCTAAGCTATCATGTTCGGTGAATGCACCAAACCGTATCCAGTCATCATAGAGTAGGGTTGCTGAATCCTTAATTCCTGCTCTTTTTTGCTGTGGCGTTCCAGAAAATAAAATGCCTCCAAAGGATTTTTTTGCCAATCCTCCAAAATTCTCTTCAATGTCTCTTTCTATAATGAGAACATGCTTATTATTATCAAGAAGTTCAATGGCAGATGATATTCCAGCTAATCCGCCTCCTATAATGATATTTTTATATTCAAAGATCTCCATAAATCAAATTGATTTTAGGGAGCGAATAAAGTTTATAGTCTTTTTATTCATTGCTCTTTTATGGGATTTTCATTCAATATTTTAAATGTTTTAGTTAAATAAAAACAGTAATAAAAGTTAAACCTTTTTCAGAATATTTTTACCACAAATGGCCATAGAAGTTAAAACACCAGAGAACAAGGCACCACCAACACCAGCCGTTACTATATCCTGACCCGTAAAATAGAAGTTTTTAATGGGGGTTCTTGGTTTTAAAAAAGCTTGTCTAAATCTTGACGGGCCATGGTTTAACCCGTAAACTTCGCCCTTTGCATAATTAACAAAGTGTTGTGTAGTAAGCGGGGTGGATAATTCATAACAATTAACCTTGCCTTCAAGCTGTGGTAATTGTTTATAAAGCGCTTTAAACAAACGTTCAGTAATTTTCTTTTTCATAGCTTCATATGCTTCACCTCTTTTCTTCCAGGAAGTGTCTGACCATTTTTCAAAGGGTTCATAGGGTAATAAGGTGATGATATCAATGGAACTTTTATCGGGGTAACGATTCGGCCAGTCTGGGTCTTTGGCTGATGGAAAAGAAATATAAATCACTGGAAATGGCTGTGATAAATCATTTAAATAATTTTCAACACAGGTATCATGATCTCCTTTTTCCGGATAAATCCAGTAATTTGTTTTTGGTAGTTGCAGTTGTTCTGGAGAACCTTCTAAACCAATATATAAACTGGCATGTGCCACTGATGGTTTTACTTTTTGTAACTGCGCTTTCAAATGATGTTTTTTAACCGTTTCAGATGGCAACAGTTTATTGTATGTAGTCATTATTCCGGCATTACTCACTATGTTTTTAGCTCGTATTATTTTACCGTCTTTCATCTTGACGCCAACAGCGACATTGTTTTCAATAACCACTTTTTCTACTTCGGCGCTTACCAAAATAGTCCCTCCTGAGGCTTCTATAACCGGATCTATTGTTTTTACAATCTGAGAAGAACCTCCAACAGGGAAACTGCCGCCATCAAAATAATGTCTTGCGACAGAGGCATGCATTGAAAAACTGCTTTGTTTTGGGGGTAATCCGTAATCACCATATTGGCCGGCAAGTACTTTTATTAAAGTGTCATTTTGTGTTAATGAGCGGAGTACTTCGTCGGTCGTTTTATCTGAGAATTTGTAAAAAGGATTTTTTAGAAACCTTCCTATAAATCTATTTAAGAATGGTGATATTGCTTTACTGATATAATAGTTTTTACTTGTTTTTACTGCCTTAAAAACTAAATCAACATAGGTGTTGATTGCTTGCGCTTCATCAGGAAAATAAGAAATCATTTGTTTCTTAAAGTTTTTAACTCCTTTTACTAAATCAAAACGTTGATCGCCAATAATAATACGGTCATAAACATCACCCATGTCTGCCCACTTCAATTGACCGTCTGTAACATAATCAAACAGTTTTTTTAAAAGACTGTTTTCACGCTGCACTTCACCTATATAATGAATGCCCACATCCCATTCATAACCTTTTCGTTTGAAAATATGAGTAAAACCACCAGCAGTGTAATGTCTTTCTAAGACCAAAACCTTTTGGCCTTCTTTAGATAGAATAGCCGCTGTAGCGAGACCACCCATTCCTGAACCAATAATGATGGTGTCATAAACGAGTTGTAATTGCGGGTTTTGTTTGTATGATTGTATCATTGAGTTAATCGTAATAGCGAGTTAAACGAGTATTCAATATGCTCATTATCAACTAAAAAAGGACAGGATGAAGGATTGGGCTATTGGCAGATTTTAATCTGTTTCATCGCCTTCATTTTCTTCAACTGTAACTTTATTTAAAAGAACTCCTTCTTTTGAAATTGATAATTCAATATTGATTTCTTCTTTTTCTAAGGCAATCTCATATACAACTCCTTCTTTGGTTTCTGAAGATTCAATGGCTTCAATATTATAACCGGAATAATCTGAATTAATTAAGGTTTGAACCACTTCAGGCAGTTCAGTGATTTTCATTTCAAATTCAGTTTCTGTCCATTCACCGGCAACAGTGAAGTTTGAAGAATAATCTACCCCGTTCATTGTAAATTCTGCTTCCCACTCCGTATCATTTTCCATATCCCATGCAACATTTTTGGCATCAGGGAATTTTTGTTCAAATGAAGTTTTTACTTTTTCAGGAACTTTCTTGTCTGCATCACAGGCCAGTACAAACAGCAATACTAAACTAACTGCAGTAATTGTTACTTTATTCATGGTAAAATATTTAAGTATTATAATTATGTTGCTAAAAAGACCATATTAAAAGTACGATATTTTAAGCCGTGATTACATCAATTAAGAACAAATAAAAATGAATTTTAATAATGTAATTACTTAGACAACCTTCTTTCAAAGCGAATTTTTCTAACACCATGGTCGGTATCCCATTGGTTAACTTCTTTGAACTTAAATTTTTTATATAAGGAAGTAGCGGGCTCATTTTCTAGACCGGTTTCCACGGTAAATACTTTTGAATCATAAGAATCAAATACAAATTCAATTAATTTACTGGCAATGCCTTGTCTGAAAAATTTAGGATTTACAACTAAACTTTGAATATGGATGCCCTGGTCGGTGTGATCTATTTCTACTACGGCTGCAAGCTCCGAGTTTTTTAGATAGCCGTAAAAGGTATTAGAGCTATTTAAAAAATTTTCAAGCTTTCTTTTTAGAGGTGGGAAATCAGTGGCTTTTAATAGGTCTGCTTCAATAGCATAAGAGACTTGAAAAACAGACCGAATTTTGTTAGAAGTCTCTAAATCTGAGTTTTGAAGTTTTACTATCATTTAGACCTTATTAACTTCAAAAAAACGTATTAAGCATTGACTCATGTCATCTAAAAATTCGTCAATTTCTTCAATAAATTCTTGATTTCTGTTTTTTTGATTTATTGTTAAATGAATAATCACTGAGTCAGAATCTGGAGGGAAGCCGGCAGTAATAGTCCAGCACAATGCATTAGGGCATTCAACCAAAGCAAACCGGATACCACCTCTTATGTTATGGCGACTCAATGTAAATTCACCCCATATACCGCCAATATTTGCTTCTTCGTCATTGGGTTCAGTTAAATTAAAAAGGTCCGAACTTATTTCTTCAAGATTACTTAATGTTAGTGATTTTTGTATCTGTTGTTCAGTCGTTTTTAGGTCTATTTTTCTAAAAAATTCCATGATGCAGTTCTAACTTTTAAAGACAATGATTTTATTCTCGTACCCAAATAAATCAAAGGAGTAATAAACATACCTCATGTTTGTCTCCAATAAATTTATGGGCTCAATTTAATAATTGTATTGTAAATACCTAATCAGGTCACTAGGTTTTGATATGGATGAATGTTCTGCATGCCTACATGAATCGCTTTTTCATTCAAAGGAATAAGGTGATGATAGCGTTCTGAAAGTGATTTTTTTAAACCTGCAATTACATTTTCTATTTTTACAATGGGCTTTTTCTTTAAAAAACCTCCCAGAATGACCATATTGAATATTTTTTTATTTTCCATTTCAGCGGCAATTTTTGTGCCTTCAATTTGAAAAATCTGTATGTCATTTCTGGTAGGATGATGAGAAATACCATTAGGATCATAAATCAGTAAGCCTCCAGGTTTAACACTTTTCTCAAACTTATCCATAGATTGTTGATTTAAAATAATAGCCGTGTCAAAAAGTTTCAAATAAGGAGAACTTATTCTTTCATCACTTAAAATGACGGTCACATTAGCGGTTCCACCTCTCATTTCTGGACCATAAGACGGCATCCAGCTCACTTCCTGGTCTTCCATAATGCCAGAATAAGCTAATATTTTTCCCATAGAAAGGACGCCTTGACCTCCAAAACCTGCAATAATAATTTCTTCTGTCATAACTATTGTTTTAAAATTCCATCAACTTTTATATCTCCTAAAGGAAAATATTTAAACATGTTTTCTTCCATCCAAATATTGGATTCATTTGGGGTCATTTTCCAACCTGAATTGCAGTTAGATACTATTTCAATAAAAGATAATCCTTTTTTTAATCGGGTGTTTTCAAATGCTTTTTGAATCGCTTTTTTGGCTTTTCTGGCATGTTTATGTGTGTGCACAGATTGACGTGTCACGTAATAAACTCCTGGTAAATTGGATACCAGTTCTGTCATTTTTAAAGGAGACCCCATCGATTTAATTTCTCTTCCGTAAGGGGAAGTTGAAGAAATCATGCCTTCTAAAGTGGTTGGAGCCATTTGACCACCAGTCATTCCATAAATTCCATTATTAACAAAAATAATGACGATATTTTCGCCCCTATTGCATGCATGAATGGTTTCAGCCGTTCCTATGGCTGCTAAATCGCCGTCACCCTGGTAGGTGAAAACATATTTTTCTGGCCAAGTTCTTGCAATAGCGGTTGCGACAGCAGGAGCTCTCCCATGTGCAGCTTGAGTCATGTCAATATTCATAAAGTCATAGGCTAAAACAGAGCATCCTACAGGAGCCACACCAATGGTATCTTCCAAAATACCCATTTCATCAATAACCTCCATGGTTAGATTATGAGCAGTACCATGACCACAACCAGGACAATACGATAACGCAGTGTCGGTCATTAATTTTGTTTTACAGAATACTTGATTCTCTGGTTTTATGATATCTAAGATGTCCATTTTTAATAATTTTTTGTTCTAAAGCTTCCAATACTTCTTCAGGTGTGTGAATAATACCACCCGTTCTGCCAAAATGTTCAACAGGTACCTTGTGTTGTACTGAAAGTTTAACATCTTCAACCATTTGGCCTGCGTTTAATTCAACACTTAAAATACCTTTTACTTGATCAGCTAATTCAAATAATGCTTGTTTTGGATAGGGAAATAAGGTTATGGGTCTTAACAGACCTGCTTTTATACCTTTTTTTCGTGCTAATTCTATAGCTTTTTGACTAATTCGAGCACTCGACCCGTATGCCACAATTAGATACTCGGCATCATCACACAGGATTTTTTCATAACGTAAATCTTCCTGTTCCATTTGCTCATATTTTTTCATTAATCTATGAACTCTGGCTTCCATTTTTTCGGATTGTAAATCAAGTGAAGTAATAATATTTCGTTTTCTGTCTTTTCTTCCTGTAACAGCCCAACTTCCATATTTTTCAATGATTTCATCATTGGTTAAACGCGGAATTTGTTCTTTTAAATGTACTTTTTCCATCATTTGACCAATCAATCCATCTGAAAGAATTAATACTGGGGCTCTGTATTTAAAGGCGATATTAAAAGCATCCTCTACAAAATCTGACATTTCTTGGACTGATGCAGGTGCTAAAACGTATAATTTATAATCACCATGACCGCCCCCTTTTACTGATTGAAAATAATCTGCTTGAGAAGGTTGAATGGTTCCAAGGCCTGGTCCACCGCGAACCACATTAACGATGACTGCGGGTAATTCAGCGCCCGCGATGTATGAAATCCCTTCTAATTTTAAGGAAATCCCCGGACTTGAAGATGATGTTAATACTTTTTTACCAGTGCTAGCTGCACCATAAACCATATTGATAGCGGCAATTTCACTCTCTGCCTGTAAAACAACCATGCCGGTTCTTTTTTCAGGTTGTTCAGTCATTAAATATTCAATGACTTCAGATTGAGGGGTTATTGGATATCCAAAATAGGCATCAGCTCCGGCCCGAATAGCGGCTTCAGCTAATGCTTCATTACCTTTCATTAACTTTAATTCTGACATTTTTTAGTTTTTTAAAAAATTAAGCAGATACTTTAACTCGATACACTGCTATCGCTCTGTCTGGACAAACAATGCCACAATTGGTGCAGCCTGTGCAGGCTTCGGGGTTTTTCATATAGGCGTAATGATAACCTTTGCGGTT
>JAHENA010000017.1:0-25558 GCA_024643405.1 Flavobacteriales bacterium
CAAAAATGGCTCTGCGCGCAATTGCAGAATCTATTAGAATTGAAGAAGTGAACACTAATATTCATGTAGGTTTGGTGTTTGTTGGAATCACTGAAATCGAAAAAAACAAAAAAACAATCGCGGCTGATGGATCCCTAATAACATTAAAAGATAGAAGAAATTTTAATGTTCAATCACTAAGCCAAGTAGCAAATTCGATAATTAACAATATTAAAAAGAGAAAGTTCAGAACAACTTTATCCTTAATGGGAAGAATAAATGCCTTTTTTCAGTCAATTGTACCCGATTTAGTTGAACGTATTTTGGTTCTTTCTACAAATAAAATCAAAGCACGAAGCTTATAAGAGTCCAGTAATTTTATTAAAAGGAATTAATCATGAAATACATTTATAAATTAATTTTTCTTTTGGCGTTTACTTTTGAAATGGAGGGACAAATTGAAGAGGTTCACTTAGCTAAAAACGTTTCAAAAAGTAGTTTTAGACAATCATTAAAAATAACCCCTCGATTAAGATTGTTTCCTACTTTTGATTTAGTTCTGTCGCCCCAGTTTGGAGGATTATTTGATAAATCGTATCAACAAGTTTATGGTTTAGCTCATTTCAAAAAATTATATAACAACTTTGATTTTGGCTGCATATTAGGCTTAAATTATCATTTAATAACAAAGCTAATCGTTACAACAGTTTATAATGTAGGGATAATAAAATTTAATAAAAAAAATGAACTTACCTATAATGACGCTATTATGAAAGTCTCGCTGAGTTATACTTTTTAAAAAATGAACATTACAAAATATTAATTATGAAAACAATAAAAAACAAATCAAAAGAACCTTATTGTTAATAGCATTAATAATAAACGCAACTAGTTATGGACAAACTGAAAATAACAATAAGCAAATGTTTGTGCGTATATATAATATGGATGGTAAAAAAATCAATAAGGGCAGAATAGTTTTTGTCAGGGACTCATTGTTGGGTCTTAAAAGAGATAGTAAAACTTTTGAAATAAAAGTGACCGATATTGGTTTTATGAAGACAAAACGGTCTGCGGGGCATAACCTACTTATGGGAGTAGCGATTGGAGCTACAACGTTTTCAGCTATTAGTGTCGCAAGTATTGACCCAAATGATAGCGATTTTATCTTTGATGAAACCCCTGATACATTTGGTGATGCCATGATTGGTGGAGTTGTTCTAGGAGGAATTGCTGGTGGAGTTATTGAGGCAATAACGATTCCCTTTAAAAACTCAAAAACATTTTTAATTAATCGAGATGTTCATAAATGGAAAGCAGTTCAGCAAATGGTCATAAAGAATTGAAATAATGGTAAGTTGTCTTTATTTGCAAAGCCTCTCAAATTTATATGAGAGGCTTTAATTTCTTTTATATTCTCTAGTCTTTTAAGTCATCACGCTGGTAGTCACCTCGATGATTGTTGCCTTTGTTAGGAACTCATCTGTTGTTATTTATTGCAGAGTTTTGCAAAATAAAAACTGCTTAATGAAGAGTATAGTCAGTTTATATAATTTTTTATTTGATTTTATAACCCCTTTAATTGACCTATAATGAACCCATGTCTTTGTTGAAAAGCTATAAATTGGATTTATAATAATTAAGCTATGATTAAGGAAATTACAACTATTTTATTGGTGTTTTGTTTAGGATATTTGTCTGCACAAAACAGCTATTATTTTAGCAGCTCTGCGGGAAATGATGCTAATGTAGGTAGTGAAACCAATCCTTTTCAGACCATTTCAAAATTAAACAGTTTAGCGCTAGTACCAGGAGATAAAATTTTATTTAAAAGAGGCGATGCATTTACAGGGCAAATAATTGCGTCTCAATCTGGTACTGAAGGAGCTCCCATTGTTTATGATAGTTATGGTACGGGTGATTTACCAATTTTGAGTGCTAGTGATGGACCTAATGGTATGCCAGATCCATTAAGTACCATAAGAATAATAGGAAAGCAATATTTGGAATTTCATAACTTACAAATTGAAAATGGTAGGTTCGATACTACTGGTACAGATGATGACAAATCTTATGGTATTTATATACAAAGTTTTAAGTCGCTGCCAGGATCCGGTGATTTTGAAGACGCTGTACTTTTTAACTATTTTAGGTTTTCTAATCTAATGGTTAAAAATGTTTATTCAGTAGATAGTTCTGGAACTGCTTTTAATAATATATATACAACCGGTATTTACTTCCTTGATGCTTTTGTAAATGATGTTATTATTGAAGATTGTTATTTTACGGATATTGAGCGTTGTGGTATATGGCTAAGAAAATATGTTTCAGATGCTATTATAAGAAACAATAAGTTTATTGATTTAGGAGGTTCTGGGACCATAATATCTGCTTCAAAAAGGGTGCTTTATGAAAACAATCTCATGCGTTTTACTGGTTCAGATTCAGATCCAAGAATGACAGGAAGAGGAAGCGGCATGTGGGTTTTTGGTTCAGATGATGTTGTGGCCCAATATAACATATCTCAGCACGCCAGAGGTGGAGGGGATTCATCAGGAATGCACGTTGATTACGGGAATACTAATATTTTATATCAATATAATTATTCTGAGGATTCTGCTGGTGGTTTTTGTGAAACTTTAGGCACTAATGATAATATCATTTGGAGGTATAACATTAGTGTTAATGATGGTACTGTTGATAGAAGTGGTAAAAATATCTTGCTTTGGGTAAGTGATTATGCATTTAATCCACAAAAAAGCACCAATGTTTATATTTATAATAATACCATTTATCAAGGTACAGACTATAAAAATATTGTTAGTGATTCTGAAATTAGTTTAAAAGCCGCTTCATTAAATTTCATTAATAATATCATTTATTTAGAACCTTCTGCCAAGCTTGGTGAAAAGGCTTATTTATTTAATGTAGATGCCCCAAATTTTGCAAAAAATATCATGTATGGAGGTACTATTAACCCAAATTTCAAAAATTTGGATGCGACAAAAATTATTCAATCTCCATTGTTTTTATCCCCAGGAAGAAGACATTTTTCAGGATATAAACTGTTAACTGGTAGCCCGGCGTTAGGTTCAGCATTGAGCTTTACAGAACCAATTTTTCCATTAGCTGGTGCCGGCATATTTAGTGATATTACTTCTAACGCCACAAAAGATATTTATGGCAATCCTGTGAATTTGTCAGCAGTAACAAATATAGGCGCAGATAATGGTTCTGGAGAACCCAATATGCCAATAGTAGTTACCTACGAGGCCGAGACTGGCACCATTGTGGGCGGTAATGAGATAAATTGCTCGAATGGTTCTGGTGGAAAAGCTGTCAATATTGGTAGTGCAGGACAAACTTTAACTTTGAATAATATTACTGTTCCTATTACAGATTTATATTTAATGAATGTTTTTTATGCAAACCCCCTTAAATCCACTTTAAGAATAACTGTAAATAATGGCGAAACGGAATCTGTAATTTTACCATATTCTGATGCTTACTGCTATCAATCAGGGATTCCAACGAGTTTTCCTATTATTAAAACACTAAAGGCTGGTGACAATACAGTAACCTTTGAGCAAGGTATTATAGATAAAATCGAAGTGGTTTCTGTAAATGATGCCACATTGAGTTCAGAATTAGAAGGGTTTTTGGATACAACTGAAGCCTATTTAGAAAAAACGATTATACATAATGGTGAAACAATAAAGTTAATTATTAATCAAGAAATAGAATCTGAAAAAGTTGAGATTTCTGTTTTTGATATCAGTGGGGCTTTATTAATTAGAAAAAATTGTAATACTGAAAACATGAGTTTTAAAGCAAATAATTTTGGGACTGGCATGAAAATACTGGTAGCAAAAGTTGGTACCCAACTCATTGTGAAAAAATTTGTAGTTTATTAATATTAACAGAAGAGCCCGACAAAATTTATTTTGTCGGGCTCTTCAAATAATTTTCGAAAGAAATTAATCTTCTTTCTTGTCTTCTCTAGGTCTTCTATCGTCTCTTCTGTCATCACGACGGTTATCGCGTCCGCGATTATCTCTACCTCTGTTATCACGTCCACCACGATCGTTATTTTCTCTTGGTGGTCTTGCAACATAACCTTCAGGTTTTGGCAAGATAGCTTTGCGAGACACTTTTTCTTTCCGTGTTTTTGGATCAACACCAAAATACTTCACTTCAAAGACATCCCCCATATTGACAACGTCACTTACATTTTCAGTGCGTTCCCAGGCCAATTCACTTACGTGTAATAAAACTTCATTTCCAGGAGCTTGTATATATTCAACAACGGCGCCAAAATCAAGCATTTTTATTACTTTCACTTCATAAACATTACCAACCGTTGGTTTGAACATTAAAGAATCTATTTTAGCTAAAACAGCATCAATTCCATCTTGGTTAGTTCCTAAAATTTCAACAATACCTTCTTCAGTAATTGGGTCTTCATTGATAACAATAGTCGTTTTGGTTGCTTTTTGTAATTCTTGAATTACTTTACCACCAGGTCCAATTAAGGCACCAATAAATTCGTTAGGAATGACTCTAGTAATCATTTTTGGTGCATGAGCCTTCACGTCTGCATTTGGTGCAGCAATCGTTTCAGTTAACTTACCTAAAATATGTAAGCGTCCGGCTTGTGCTTGTTTTAAAGCATTTACTAAAATTTCATAAGACAATCCTTTAACTTTGATGTCCATTTGACAAGCAGTAATACCGTCAGCGGTACCAGTAACCTTAAAGTCCATATCACCTAAATGATCTTCATCACCTAAAATATCAGACAACACAGCATATTTTCCAGTTTCAGCATCAGAAATTAATCCCATGGCAATACCAGAAACTGGTTTTTTAATTTGAACACCAGCATCCATTAAAGCCATAGTGCCGGCACAAACGGTTGCCATAGAAGATGAACCGTTAGATTCTAGTACTTCGGATACGACTCTTACTGTATAAGGACAATCAGCAGGTACCATACCTTTTAAGGCACGTTGAGCTAAGTTTCCATGACCTACTTCACGACGAGACGTGCCTCTTAAAGGACGTGCTTCACCAGTTGAAAAAGGAGGGAAATTATAATGTAAATAGAAACGTTCTTCACCTTCAAATGATGGCATATCAATTTGGTTAGCTTCTCTTGATGTTCCTAAAGTTACTGTTGCTAATGCTTGAGTTTCTCCACGAGTAAAAATTGAAGAACCATGTGTAGATGGTAAATAATCTACCTCACACCAAATGGGTCTGATTTGATCAGTTTTTCTACCATCTAATCGTAAGCCTTCATTTAGTGTTAAATCTCTTACGGCTTTTTTCTCAGCTTTATAATAGTACTTCGAAACCATTCCACCATATTCAGCTAATTCTTCTTCTGTAAAAGTAGCTTTTACTTCTTCTTTTATAGCTTCAAAGGCTGCACTGCGCTCATGTTTTGCTGAAGCAGCTCTTGCTACGGCATATACTTTATCATAAGTTAATGCACTCACTTTTTTAGCTAAATCTTCATCTTCAAGTTCTGGCTCATATGTACGAGTTTCTTTTTTACCAAATGCTTCAGCCAATTTTATTTGAGCAGCACACTGTATTTTAATAGCATCATGTGCAAACTTAATAGCTTCTACCATTTCTTCTTCAGAAATCTCACTCATTTCACCTTCAACCATCATAACAGAATCGGCAGAGGCACCAATCATCATGTCTATATCAGATTCTAATAATTGCGCTCTTGTTGGATTGATGATGAATTGACCATTAACACGACCAACTCTGGCTTCTGAAATTGGTGTTTCAAAGGGTATATCAGATAATTGAATCGCAGCAGAAGCAGCTAATCCAGCCATTGCGTCTGGCATCACATCATCGTCATGAGACATTAACTGAACCATTACTTGTGTTTCAGCATGATAATCTTTTGGAAATAACGGACGTAAAACACGGTCTACAAGACGCATTGTTAATACTTCACCGTCACTTGGTCTTGCTTCTCTTTTAAAGAAACCTCCGGGATAACGTCCTGAGGCAGCAAATTTCTCTCTGTAATCTACTGTTAAAGGTAAAAAGTCAACATCACTTTGTTGATAGTTGGAAACGACTGTACATAATAACATACATTTTCCTGATTGTACAACAACAGATCCATGTGCCTGTTTTGCTAATTTTCCGGTTTCAATAGAAATTTCTCTACCGTCACCAAGGTCTATGACCTCTTTAAATACTTTTGGAATCATAATTTTTTAATTCTAATTAAACAATGGTCGTTGCGTTGTAGTAGTTGTTGTTGTGAGACCAATGAAAAACTATAATAAGCTTCTTATTTTGTGATATTTATACTCCTGCACAAGAGTTATATTTTAAACAAAAAAGAGGCGTAAAGCCTCTTTTTATTATTTTCTTAATCCTAATTCTTTCACTATGGCACGATATCTTAAGATATCTTTTTTAGTCAAATAGTCAAGTAATGCTCTACGTTTACCAACTAATTTTACTAATGAACGCTCAGTATTAAAATCTTTACGATTGTTTTTTAAGTGTTCAGTTAAGTGATTGATTCTATGCGTGAATAACGCAATTTGTCCTTCTGCTGTACCAGTATCGCTTTTGCCTTTACCGTGTTTTGAGAAGATTTCTTCTTTAACTTCTTTTGTTAAATACATGCTAATATTATTAAAATGATTTTTATGTATGCGAAAGATTTTCTTTCGAGCGGCAAATATAGTAATTATTAATGATTTACATAAATTACATTAGAAATAAATGCAAATTGAATTTTAATTATATTTTAAGCTCTTAAAGGTTGATTGGTGATTAAATCAATGTATTGATTAATTTTATTTTTTAAATGTTTACGTTCTGAAATAAAATCTAAAAAGCCATGTTCTAATAAAAATTCTGATGTTTGAAAGCCTTCTGGTAACTCTTGACCAGTAGTGTCTTTTACTACACGAGGACCCGCAAATCCAATTAATGCGCCAGGTTCTGCAATATTAATATCTCCTAACATGGCAAAAGAGGCAGTAGTTCCTCCTGTAGTTGGATCTGTACATAACGAAATATATGGGATTCCTGCATCAGATAATTGAGCCAGTTTTACGGATGTTTTGGCTAATTGCATCAATGACAATGCCGCTTCCATCATACGCGCTCCACCAGATTTCGATATAATCATGAAAGGGATTTTATTTTTTAAAGCATAGTCTGCTGCACGTGTAATTTTTTCACCAACAACACTACCCATGGATCCTCCAATAAAAGCAAAATCCATACATGCAATGACTAAATCCTTTCCTTTTGATTTACCCACGGCAGCACGAACGGCATCTTTAAGTTTCGTTTTTTCTTGAGCTTGTTTTAATCTATCGGGATATTTTTTGGTGTCTATAAATTTTAAAGGATCTTTAGATTCTAAATTGGCATCTAGCTCCTTAAATTCATTATTGTCAAACAAGATTTCAAAGTATTCTTTACTCCCTATACGCACATGATATCCATCTTCCGGACTCACATAGAAATTTTTTTCTAATTCATCTGCATCAACAATTTTTCCAGTGGGTGATTTATACCATAATCCTTTGGGAGTATCTTTTTTATCCTGAGTAGTAGTGGTAATTCCTTTTGTTTTTCTTTTAAACCAAGACATAAATTCTAGATTTTATATTTCCGATTGTAGCTATTATCAACCGTTTCCTTTTAAGGTCTGCATAATTATTCTTTACAAATGCAGTTTTTAAAAATAACATTTATAAAGATAAAATATAAAGCCTAAGTACAAAATTAAACCTTTTTTTAATTTTGTACTTAGGCTAAAGAAAATTATTATAGAGTATTGACGTTATTTAAATCTTCAAACGCCTTTTTTAATCGCTCAACAAAAGTTACTTCACCAGCTCTTAACCAAACACGAGGATCATAATATTTTTTGTTTGGAGAATCTTCCCCATCTGGATTTCCTATTTGAGATTGCAAGTAAGCTTCATTTTTCTTCATATAATCTCTAATACCACTCATAAAAGCATATTGCATGTCTGTGTCAATGTTCATTTTTACAACCCCATAACTTATCCCTTCACGAATTTCTTCAACTGTAGAACCAGAACCACCATGAAAAACAAAGTCAATATGATTATGACCTAAATTATATTTTTTTGAAATATAGTCTTGAGAATTTTTTAGAATTTTTGGTGTTAACTTAACATTACCTGGCTTATAAACACCATGCACGTTACCAAAAGCAGCAGCAATAGTGAATTGATCACTTACTTTACTTAATTCTTCATAAGCATAAGCAACTTCTTCTGGTTGGGTATATAGTTTAGAATCGTCAACATCACTGTTATCAACACCATCCTCTTCACCACCTGTGATACCTAATTCTATTTCCAAAGTCATCCCCATTTTGCTCATGCGCTCAAGGTACTTCTTACATATTTCAATATTTTCTTTAATTGGTTCTTCTGAAAGGTCAATCATATGAGAACTGTAAAGAGGTTTACCAGTTTCAGCAAAATGTTTTTCACTAGCATCAAGTAATCCATCAATCCAAGGTAACAGTTTTTTAGCGCAATGATCTGTATGTAAAATAACAGGTACACCATATGCTTCTGACAAGGTATGAACATGTTTTGCACCTGCAATGGCTCCTGCAACAGATGCTTTTTGATTGTCATTATTCAAGCCCTTACCTGCATTAAATTGAGCACCGCCATTGGAGAATTGTATAATTACTGGAGCCTTTAAAGCCGCAGCTGTTTCTAGAACACCATTTATAGTGTCTGAACCAATAACGTTTACTGCCGGTAAAGCAAACCCTTTTTCTTTTGCTAGTTTAAAAATAGCTTGAACTTCTCTGCCTGTTGCAACTCCAGGTTTTATATTATGTCCCATTTTAATTGAATTAGTTTATAAAGTTTTTAACATATCAAAAGTAGTGAATTTTTGTTTATATAGATAGTGTTTTGGGGTTTCTAACTTTTAAAATACCACTAAAACGTTATAGTATGGCTTGGAAATTAAATTTTAAAAAGGATAGTTAATTCCAATGTTATAGACTGCGTTTCCAAAATTATAATCATTAAACCATCGGTCATTATTAGGATAAGATGGGTCATAAGTTTTAAAACCTATATCAAAACGAAACACGAAAAAGCTAAAGTCATACCTTAAGCCAAAGCCAGATCCAATAGCAATATCTTTTAATGAGCTCAATTCAGAGAATACAGCATCAGGATCATCTACAGAATCTAATACGTTCCATATATTTCCGGCATCAACAAATAAGGCTCCATATAAATTTCCAAAAAGGTTAAACCTTTGCTCAACACTAAAAGCTAATTTAAAATTTGCTTCATTAAACTCATTATAGCTTTTAGTGCTTCCTGGACCTAAATTATAGGCTGTCCAAGCTCTGTTGTCATTAGGTCCACCGGCAAAAAAACTTTTAGAAAATGGAATGCTATTGGAATTGCCATATGGAATAGCAATGCCTGCATAACTGCGTACTGCTAACACATTTTTTTTACCCAAATCCCAATGTTTTATAAAATCTAATTCTGTTTTAACATATTGTGAGTAGGCCACGTTAAATATTTCATACTGATTGGCTTCATTTTTTTGAAGACCTATAATTTTGGCAGCACTTGAAAGCAAATTTCCTGCTAATTCTAATTTTACCCGAAAAATTGAAAAATCTTCATCAAACAAATTTTGACGGGTATCTTCAACGATACTTAAACTTGATGCAATAATCAGGTTGTTCTCTGTTAATCTTGTTTTGCGTTCATCTATACTATTGACCTCTCTTAATTGGTCTTGTGAAATTTCATCTGGAGTGGGCGTACCTAAGGTGTAATTTAAAAAGGCGTCAGTGCCATCAGGGATTAATAAATTACCATCAGCATCAAGATCAATTAAATTGTCATAATTTACATCTTTAGCTATTTGGTTCAATGAATTATAAGATGCACTATAAACGTCAAAATATCTGTCAATATTTAGATTTCTCACATATTGAACATTAAATACATCTAGCCTATCAGTTACTTTAGGTGAGGGATGCCAGTTATAACTTAAAATGCCATTAAGGGTTTGTTTATCCAAACCAATATTAGTCTGACTGGTCGTTGAAAGGCTGATTCTGGTGCTGGGGGACATGTATTTAGGTACAATTCTTTCAGTATTAAATGGTGAAAAAAATCTTGGGATTGTTAATTTTAAATCGGCCCCAATTTCATTGATATCAAAAAATTGTTTAGCGTTATTGTTTGCAGCATCTTTTGAAGAACCAATAGAACCTATTGCCGATATTTGTAAGGTTTCTGCCCCTCTAAAAATATTTCTAATCATTAAGCTTGGATTAATTGCCAGTCCAAGTGTTTGAATATTGCTTTGCGTGACTTCTGTACTAAAACCTAAACTAAATTTTTTGAGAGGCGTTAAAAAAATGTCTGTAGAAAGTGTGGAATCGTCATTTTCAGTATATTTTATATCTGGGTATTTAAAGGTTCTTAACTCGCTTAAATATCTATAGGTTCGCGTTCTGTCAATATCTTTAAAAAGCGTATTAGGTGCAATAAAAATAGCATCGGTTAATGCTTTAGGCCTAAATCGCATTTTACCTATACTATACAAATGGAAATTGTTATAAATTATAGAATCTGTTCTCTTTTCATTACGGTTTTCGTAGGTGCCATCAGTAAAAATATTTACATCCTTTACATAATAAATTTTAAAAGGTTCTCGAGCAATAGAATCTTGAATCCTTATGGCTCTTTCTTGTATTTGAACTTCAACATTTACTTTTTTGTTCGTGTTTACTGTATCAATTTCAAAAGCCACGTAGTCTTGATTAAAATGATAAACACCATGATTTCGTAATTCAGTAGTAATGCGTTCACGCTCTTGTTGAAAATTGCTGGTTTTATATTGTTGGTTTGGTTTAAGAACTGAATTGTCTTTAATTATTCTATATAATGAATCCACCATAGAACGATCCCGTTTTTTTGAAACTGAATCAATAACATAAGGGTCTCCGGTTTTAACAAAATAATCTATCTCAGCACGTTTCTTTTCTTTTTTACTAATGATATAATTAGATTCTGAATTAAACCAACCATTATTAATGTAATAATCATTCAGTCGTTTTATTGATTTATCAGTTCTTTCACTATTAATAATAACAGGAGCTTCTCCAGATTTTTTTAACCAGCTATTAAAACTAATTTTTGAATCAATAAATTTATCGAATTGCTTTTTAGAGAGGAATGTTTCAAGGTTTTGTCTTTTTTTAGGGCGCTTATCTATTTTGGCGTTTACAATGGAATCAATGTTGGGACGCGCTAAATTGTAGATATGTAAGCGCAATGGTACATTTAATATTTTACTATTTGGTTTTTGGTATAGCAGGTTGTTTATGTTTTCTGATTTTTCTTTTTTATCATTAACATAAATGGTGTTTTTTGACAGTAAATAACTTTCTTCTGGAACTCTTTTTACTGCATCACAGGAAATAATTAAACTAGTAATTATTAATAAAATGAGTATGTTAAAAACTGTGAGTTTCAAGTAACGATATAAATGTTGTAAGTAATAGGTTTTGTTAAAATTTTAATTTTTAATAAAATCGTATTCGCTTTTATTCTTATTCAAAAATACATTATTTCTGCAGAAAAAATATTTAAATAAATAAGTAAGAGTTAACTAAAACAATATTTTTTCATTTTCTTTATATCATAAATTGAAAAAGCAACTTTTTAAGAATGCTGTCCAAAAGTCAAATAAAATTAATTTCGAGTTTAAAGCAAAAAAAATACAGATTGCAATACGGTCTTTTTGTAGTTGAAGGTGTTAAAACAATAAAGGAACTTTTGCATTCAGAATTAGTATTGGAATCATTATATACAACAGATCCACTTAATTTTAATACCAAACAGGTTGAAATTGTATCTGAAAGTGAATTAAAACGTATTAGTTTTTTAAAGTCTCCAAATAAAGCATTAGGATTATTTAAGATTCCAAAGCCTAAAGAAATTAATTTTAATGATTTAATTGTTGTCTTGGATGATGTTCGTGATCCGGGAAATTTAGGAACCATTATTAGGTTATGTGACTGGTTTGGTGTTAAAGATTTGGTTTGTAGCCAAGAAACTGTAGATTGTTTCAATCCAAAAGTTATCCAAGCAACTATGGGTTCAGTAACAAGAGTGAATGTAACCTATTTAGATTTATCTAAGTTTTTAAATGAGACCAAATTACCAAGTTTTGGGACGTTTATGTCTGGGACTCCTGTTTATTCTATGGATTTGCCAAAAAAGGGAATATTGATATTAGGAAATGAAGCCAATGGTATTTCTAGCGAAATTGAATCTTTGGTTTCAAAAAAAATAAGTATTCCTAGGTTTGGTGATTTGCAGTCAACAGAAAGCTTAAATGTCGCTACTGCAGCAGCAATTTTTTTAAGTGAATTTAAGCGAAGGTAGATTTATTGGAAAGTAAAGTTTATAAAAACTCCTCTTGTTTTCATGCTGCTAATGTTGCCAGTCCATGGGCTATCTGGATCGTCATCTCTTACAAGCTCGTCTTTTATCCCAAACAATCCACGTATTGAAGGGGTGAATTTAAAGTTGTATAAATAAAAATCAATGCCAAATCCTAGTTCATAAAACAGAGAGTTTTTTGTGGTTCTGAATTGTCCGTTACTATTATCGTCAGGATTATCTTCGTTACTAGAAAGGTTTAAGGCCGTTGAAACCCCGCCAACAATAAAGGGTTTAAAATTATTTATTCTTTTGGTTGAGAATTTAACTAATAATGGAACATGAATATAAGTTGATTTTACCTGTCTCACTAAATCATTACTATCATAAGGATACCCTGCAAAATATTGGGTACTATAGTATAATTCTCTGGTTGAAATGAGTAAACCAGGTTCTAAACGTAAATCAATATAATCGTTGATTCGAAGGTTTCCAATAAGGCCAACGCTAAAACCAACGCTTCTTTTTACAAAAATATCTCTTAAGTCCTTGTTGTAATCAAAATTAAAGTCGTAATTATTAAAACCTAAAAAATAACCCCAGCGTAACAAATTATTGTCTGTAGAACCTCTGCCTGAATTAGCATCATAAGACACTTTTTCTTTAGTAAAAAGTTGGGCATTACTGGTTTGACATAGAAATAAAAAAGAGATTAGAAAAAAGGTGTGTTTCATATTACTTCTTTGTTGATGTATAGATTGTAGCAACTCCCAGAGTTTGCGGAAAATCTTTAACATTAATAAACCCGATTTCTTTTAAAATATTGTTTAAAGCATCACCATAAGGGAAAACGGAAGCAGATTCACTCAAATAAGCATAGGCACTTCGGTCTTTTGAAAATAGTTTTCCAATGGCAGGTAGAATATATTTTGTATAAGCTTTATAGCCTTGTTTATATGGTGCTTTAGTGGGTACAGAGGTTTCTAAAATGACAAAAATCCCATTGGGTTTTAACACCCTTAAAATTTCTAAAAGCCCTTTTTCTAATGTTTCAAAGTTGCGGATACCAAAGGCTACTGTAATAGCGTCAAACGTATTATCTTCAAAAGGCATGTTTTCAGAATCACCTAAAACCATTTCAATGGTTTCTTGTAATTCCTTTTTTATGATTTTTTGTTTTCCGATTTCAAGCATCCCACTACTTATATCTAAACCAATTATTTTTTTAGCATCAGTTTTTGCTAGTGCAATCGCTAAATCACCTGTTCCTGTTGCAATATCTAGAATGGATTGAGGATTGGTTTTTTCAACAAGTTTTACAACTTTTTTTCGCCATTTTACATCAATTCCAAAGGAAATGACTCTATTTAAACCATCATAATCACCTGAAATGTTGTCAAACATTTTGGTCACTTGCTCTTTTTTTCCTAAATCGCTATTTTTATAGGGTTTTACTTTTGACAAAACTATTTTTTTGGCAAACCTACATATTTATTTTGAATTTGAAATATCAGTTATTGTCTAAATGGAAATCAATTAAATAAAATTAACTGTATAAAAACAGTAATCAACTTAATTACAAATAATTGAATGAGGGCAAATTTATAAGTCTCAAAAATAATTTATGTTATATTTGCCTACTTTTTATGATTGTTAAAAAATGAAAATAATTATTGCTGGAGCGGGTGAAGTAGGGTTTCATTTAGCTAAATTACTCTCTTATGAATCTCAGGAAATAACCTTAATTGATACCAATAAGGAAAGTTTATCTTATGCTGATACTCATTTAGATATTAAAGTAATTCGTGGTGATGCTACTTCTATCGCGATTTTAAAGGAGGCCCGAATAGAAACAAGCGATTTGTTAATTGGTGTTACTTCGTCTGAGACTATAAACATTACGGTTTGTGTTTTAGGGAAACAATTGGGTTCCAAAAAAACAATCGCAAGAATTTCAAATACAGAATTTATTCAGCATAAAGATGAAGTAGGATTTACCAAATTTGGTATTGATGAACTTATTTCTCCTGAGGCATTAGCGGCAGCAGAGATTGAATTAGCTTTAAAGCAGTCATCATTTAGTGATACTTATGAATTTGAGAATGGTGCTTTAAACATGGCGGGATTAACCTTGTCAAAAACAGCCCTATTTGTTGGCAAATCTGTTAAGGAGGCAGCTCATATTTTTCCTGAAATTCATTTTGTACCCATCGCCATTCAGCGTCAAGGAACGCAATTTACAATTATACCTCGTGGAGATACTGTGTTTAAAAAAGGGGATAATGTGGTGTTTATTACTTCTGAAGGTGGTGGAGAAGAATTATGTAAACTTACCGGTAAAGTTAATGCTGAAATTAAGAATGTCATGATTCTTGGTGGTAGTCAAATAGGGTATAAGGCGGCTAGAGATTTAAGTGATAAAGGCTTTAATGTTAAGCTTTTAGAAGAAAATAAAGAACGAGCTTTTGAAATTGCTGACGCATTGCCAGATGTTTTGGTAATTAAAAGTGATGGTAGAAATGTTGACTTACTTGATGAAGAAAATATTAGTGAAATGGATGCTGTGATTGCCGTAGGTGCTAATTCTGAAACTAATATTATGTCTTGTTTAGTGGCGAAATCAAAAGGGGTTAAAAAATCTATTGCACTTGTTGAGAACATGGATTATTTTGAATTATCACATTCCATAGGAATTGATACCCTTATTAATAAGAAATTATTAGCAGCTAACAGTATTTTTAGATATATCCGTAAAGGAGAGGTTGTTGCTATGACGAAATTAAGTAATATGAATGCTGAACTTTTAGAATTTGAAGTAAAGGCAAAGTCTCAAATTTGTAATAAAATAATTAAAAATATTGATTTTCCTCGTTCTGCTATTATAGGAGGTGTAATTAGGGATGGTGTAGGTTTAATTGCTTTAGGTGATTTTAAAATCCAGGAAGGAGATCGTGTAGTAGTCTGCAGTTTGCTTAAATCTATTAAAGGGGTTGAAAAATTATTTTTATAAGATGAAGTTAAATTATAAAATAATCTTTCACTTTCTTGGCTTGCTGTTATTATTCAATGGTGGGTTTATGCTGTTGTCAACTTTGATTAGCTGGGCTTATGAAGATGAGGTTACTTTAGAATTGTCTTTTGCCAGTATTGTAACTATTGTTTCAGGAGGCTTGGTAATGCTTTTTACAAGAAACCATACCAAAGAAATGAATAAAAGAGAAGGCTATATAGTGGTGACTTTTGGCTGGATAATTATGACCTTATCAGGTACTTTGCCCTATCTTTTTACTGAAAGCATACCAAGTTTTACCAATGCATTTTTTGAAACAATGTCTGGTTATACAACGACGGGCGCTACTATTTTAAATGATATTGAAGCGGTGCCAAAAGGGGTGTTGTTTTGGAGAAGTTTAACGCATTGGATAGGCGGTATGGGTATCATTGTGCTGGCTATTGCCATTTTACCTTTGTTAGGAATTGGAGGGATGCAACTTTTCGCCGCAGAAGCACCAGGACCAAGTACAGATAAATTGCATCCAAGAATTACAGATACGGCTAAACGATTATGGCTCATTTATTTTGGGTATACGGCTGCTGAGACCTTGCTGTTAAACCTTGCTGGCATGTCTTTTTTTGATGCCATTAATCACTCTATGGCTACATTATCGACTGGAGGATTTTCAACCAAAAATGCGAGCGTTGCTTATTGGAACCATGAGCCTTTAATTCAATATATAATAATCTTATTTATGTTTTTGGCCGGGACTAACTTTGTTTTGAGTTACTTTGCTTTTAAAGGTAAAGTGCAAAAAATTATTAAAGATGAAGAGTTTAAATTGTATTATCGTTTTGTAATTATATTTACCATTATTGCCGCGCTCATTATTTATTTTAGAACTGATATTACGGTTTCTACAATAAATCATCCTTTGGTCTGGGGTAAAGGCGAAGGCGCTATTAGACATGCTTTATTTCAAGTGTTAACTGTTATTACAACCACAGGATTTATTACGGCAGATTATACCACCTGGACGTCATTTTTGATGGTCTTCTTTTTTGGCCTTATGTTTTTAGGTGGATCCGCAGGAAGTACCTCCGGAGGCGTAAAAGTGGTGCGTCACTTACTTATGATTAAAAATGGGTTTTTAGAATTTAAACGCACACTTCATCCCAATGCGATTGTGCCAGTACGGTATAATACTAAAGCGGTTTCTGGAGATATTGTTTTTAATATTTTGGCGTTTTTTATTCTCTATATGCTGTCCTTCATTGTTGGAGCTTTAGTGTTTTCAATGTTTCAAATAGACTTTCAATCTTCCATTGGTCTATCCGCTTCAAGTTTAGGAAATATTGGTCCTGCTCTTGGTCATTTTGGACCCGTAAATAATTACGCTTTTTTACCACCTCTAGCTAAATGGTGGTCATCTTTTTTAATGCTCATTGGTAGATTGGAACTTTTTACTGTTTTAATATTATTCACACCTTTTTTCTGGAGAAACAGATAAATAGTATCGACTTTTTAAAAGGAATGGTAAATGCTTAAAATTCTTGTATTTATTGGGTTTTTTGGGAATATTTCATTTGTTCTTAGGAAGTTATAAATAAAATTAATGTAACAATTTATGTGTTCATGCGTCATTATGATGTAACCAATTAAATAAATTGTCATGGAATTAGTAGTAACAAGACAAGATTTAAAAAGAGAAATTAAACCTAAAGTTGTTGAAGAATTTATTAAACCTGAAGGGTTGTTAAATTCAAATTATCAACGTATTGCTAAGATAAATTTAGAAGATATAGAAGCTGATTCAATATTTGGAATTAAGCAACGAATTAAAAGTTATCATTATAACCATACGTCAAGTATTGAAGGTTTTTTAAAAGTTTTAGTTTTTATGATTCTCTATTTATTAATCTTTTAACAGAATAATCCTAATCCAGCTTTGAAGAGAATGGATATAAAATAAAAAAGCCACTAATTTAGTGGCTTTTTTATTTTATATCTATGAGCTAACTTAGCTTACAGACTCTTTAATTCGTTTGATAGCTTCTACAATCTGCTCTTGTGAAGCAGCATAGGAAATTCTAATACAATCAGGATTTCCAAACGATTCTCCATCAACAGTAGCTACTAAGGCTTCTTCAAGTAAATACATTGAGAAATCAGAGGCATTGTTTATGGTTTTTCCACGTAATGTTTTACCAAAAAAGTAAGAGATATTTGGGAATACATAAAAAGCGCCTTCAGGAACATTTGTTTTAAAGCCTTCAATCTCATGTAGTAATCCTAAAATTAAATCACGACGTATTTTAAATTCATCAATCATATATTGAACACGACTAGGTGATTCATTTAGAGCTGTTATTGTTGCGCGCTGTGCAATACAATTGGCACCACTTGTAATCTGACCTTGCATTTTATTACAAGCTCTGGCAATTTTCTCAGGAGCACCAATATATCCAATACGCCAGCCAGTCATTGCAAAAGCTTTTGATACACCATTTACTGTGATTGTTCTGTCATACATATCATCAAATTGAGCCATACTTGCATGTCCACCTACATAATTAATGTGCTCATAAATCTCATCAGAAACCACATAGATGTCTGGATAATTAACTAAAACATCAGCCAAGGATCTTAATTCTTCTTTACTATAAATAGATCCGCTTGGGTTACAAGGAGAGCTGAACCAAATCATTTTAGTTTTTGGCGTAATTGCGGCTTTCAATTGCTCAGGTGTCATTTTAAAATCTGTAGCAATTGTAGTTTTAACTTCCACAGGAATACCATCATTTAGTTTAATAAGATCGGCATAACTTACCCAGTATGGGCAAGGTAAAATAACCTCATCACCTTTATTTGTCAAAACCGCTGCAATATTAGCAAGGGATTGTTTAGCGCCGGTAGAAACCACAATTTGGTTTGGAGTGTAGCTCAAGCCATTATCACGTTTAAATTTAGTGATGATAGCCTGTTTCAATTCTACATAACCGTCTACTGGTGAATAGGAATTGTAGTTGTCATTTATTGCTTGAATTGCCGCTTCCTTTATAAAATCTGGCGTATTAAAATCTGGCTCGCCCAAGCTTAAACCTATAATATCTTTTCCTTCAGTTCGTAATTCTCTTGCTTTTGCAGCCATAGCTAACGTAGCAGACGTAGCCATGTTTAAAATTCTTTCAGATAATAATTGCATTTAAAAAATAATGAATAATTAAGGTTAGACGTGTAACGCAGGATTCATTCCCATATCCCGTAGGTACTTAAAATGCGCGATAATAGCTTTGCGTGTTGTTTTATATTCGTGGTAAGGTAAATTGAATTCTTTAGCAGTTTCTTTCACTATTTGTGCTATTTTAGTATAATGTATATGGCTAATATTTGGAAAAATATGATGCTCAACCTGATGATTTAAACCACCAGTAAACCAGTTTACAATTTTGTTTTTTGTACTAAAATTGATCGTCGTATTAAGTTGATGAATGGCCCATGTATTTTTCATCTCACCATCTTTTGTAGGTTGCGGCATTTCTGCTTCTTCCATAACATGTGCTAATTGAAAAACAACACTTAAAATGAGTCCAGCTGTATAGTGCATTACAAAAAACCCAATCAGTATTTTCCACCAAGCTATTTCTAAAAAAAGCATGGGAATTATAATCCATATGGCAACGTAAATAATTTTTGAAATGACTAGTTTACTCCAGTTCCATACAGGATTCGGTAATTTGCCATAAGACAACTTACGTTTCATGTAGCGTTTCATCTGTAGGAAGTCAGTAGTGATGGCCCAGTTTATTGTTAATAAGCCATAAAGTAAAACCGAATAATAATGTTGAAATTTATGATACCATTTCCATTCTGAATGTTCCGTAAAACGCATAATTCGTCCGGCATCTAAATCTTCATCATGACCGTGAATGTTGGTATAAGTATGATGTAAAACATTATGTTGTACCTGCCAGTTATATACGTTACCTGCAAGAATATAAATACTGCTACCCATAATTCTGTTCACCCATTCTTTGTTTGAAAAAGAACCATGATTGCCATCATGCATAACATTCATTCCAACACCAGCCATTCCAATTCCCATAACAATAGTTAATAGTAATTGTGCCCACCCAGGAATGTCTAAGGTTAGAATTAAAAAATAAGGTGTTAAAAAAATAGAAAACATCACAATGGTTTTAAGCCAAAGTTTCCAGTTTCCAGTACGTTTAATTTTATTTTCTTTAAAATAATCGTTTACACGTTTATTTAATGTTTTAAAAAACTTTGCAGAGTCTGTTCTTGAGAATGAAAGTGCTTGTTTTGTCATGCTATTAATTTAAAAGGTGTTATTAAATATTTCAGATTTATCACACATTTGGCAAAGATAGGTATAAACCGTTCCAACTTATAACGTTTTTTCGCAAAAATATGTATCTAAAAAGTATATTTTTGCAGAAAATTATGAGTTATGGAACTTATTTTAAAATATTTTCCAAATCTTACTGAAGACCAGATTTCTAAATTTAAAAAGTTGGAATCACTTTATCAGGATTGGAATTTAAAAATCAATGTAGTATCACGTAAAGATATTGATGAATTGTATTTGCGGCATGTGTTACATTCTTTGGGGATTGCAAAATTGATAACATTTAATGATGGTTCCAAAATTTTAGATGTAGGAACTGGTGGCGGTTTTCCTGGAATTCCATTGGCTATAATGTTTCCTAATTGCTCATTTCATTTAGTGGATAGTATAGCTAAAAAACTAAAGGTGGTTGATGAGGTTGTTGAAGGTTTGGGTTTGACAAATGTAAAAACGACTCATAGCAGAGTTGAAGATATTCATGATACTTTTGATTATATTGTTAGCAGAGCCGTTGCTGCGATGCCTACTTTTGTTCATTGGACCAAAGGGAAAATTGCTAAAAAGCAAACCCATGAATTAAAAAACGGTATTATTTATTTAAAAGGAGGGGATTTAACCGAAGAACTTCAAGATTATAAAACCGCTCTTATTTATAATTTAAACGAGTTCTTTGAAGAAGATTTTTTTGAAACGAAAAAAGTGGTGTATCTGCCTATAAAATATAGAGGTTAAGTCCTTTTACAGTTTGCTTATTTCACTGTAAAGTTCACTAAAAGCATAATATTGTTTTTGAAACCAATAGGTGTTTTTAAATAATTCTAAGTTATCTTCTTGTGATAAGTCTGTCCCTTTAATTATACTTTTGGCTGTATCAAAATTAACCTTTGCGCCAGCGATATCATTCAATTTTAAATTCGCTAAAGCTACTCCAATGACTGCATCAAAATCGGTTGCATCAAACTGGACAGCCGTGGTAAAATCAGATAAGGCCTTTTGATATTCACCCATAAAAAACGAGGATATACCTCTAAAAAAGTATGCGGGATTATTATTTTTATCTAAATAGATAGCCGCAATAAAATCATTATTTGCCAATTTAAAATAATTAACATCCATAAAAAAAACACCACGGGCAAAAAAAGTGTTGCTATCTGGATTAAGTAAAATGGCATCATTAAAGCTTTTTAGTGCATTGACGTGGTCTTCAAGCCCCGCATATGCACGAGCCAATTGTAATAAAATAGGATAAGATTTATTAAGAGATGGTTTGTCTAAATCCGTAATGGCCCCTTTATAATCTTTTAAATCATTTTTAGTCACAGCAAGACTGTATCTCGCTTCAATAAATTCAGGATTTAATTTCAAAGCACTTGAATAATCTTCTTTTGCACCATTAAAATCCATGAGGCTGTATTTTGAATTCCCTCTGTTAAAATAAGCATCGGCACTAGGTTCATAAAAAATAACTTTGGTATAATCTAAGATAGCCCCATTAAAATCTCCAATACCATATTTGGCCAGGCCTCTGTAAAATAACGCATCTAGATTTTTAGGTTCTAAAGAAATAGCTTCCGTATACAATTGAATTTGCTCATTGGGATCTTCTGATTTAAGCGCTTTTCTAATAAGACTATTAGCTTGGCCAATGGTAAGTAAGGGAAGAATAAAGCAAATAAGTATGATATGTTTTTTCATAGGAATCAAATTATTAGGATAAAGATAATAACATTTTAAACAGATTTTATCATACTACTTCATATTCTATAAACCTACTTTAGTTTTATAAAATAAAAGACCTGCTGAAAAGGCAGGTCTTTTGAAATATATAAATTAATTATTATCCTAAAAACGGATAACGGTAATCTGTTGGTGGCACAAAGGTTTCTTTAATCGTTCTATTATTAACCCAACGCAATAAATTCCAAACAGAACCTGCTTTGTCATTAGTTCCTGATGCCCTGGCACCTCCAAAAGGTTGTTGTCCCACAACAGCACCTGTTGGTTTATCATTTATATAAAAATTACCAGCGGCATTCTCTAATTTTTTAGTCGCTAATTCAATGACATATCGGTCGCCACTAAAAATAGCTCCTGTTAAAGCATATTCACTAGTGCCATCAAGTAACTCTAAAACAGATTCCCAATCTTTATCTTCATAAATGTAAAGTGTAATAATTGGACCAAATAACTCGGTACACATCGTTGTATATTTTGGATTAGTAGTCACAATCACTGTTGGTTCTATAAAGTATCCTTTTGAATCATCATAGCCACCACCAATAATAATCTCTGCATCCGCATCTTTTTTTGCCTGATCTAGATAACCAGCAAGTTTAGTAAACGCTTTTTTATCAATTACAGCATTTATAAAATTTGATGGGTCTTCAGGAGAACCCATTTTAAAAGACTTAATATCTTTAATGACAGACGCTTTTACATCGGCCCATAAACTTTTCGGAATGTAAGCGCGTGATGCTGCTGAACATTTTTGACCTTGATATTCAAAAGCACCTCTTGAAATTGCAGTGGCTACTTCTTGAGCATTTGCGCTTGGATGCGCCCAGATAAAATCTTTTCCACCGGTTTCACCTACAATTCTTGGATAAGATTTGTAATGATTTATGTTTTTACCAATCGTTTCCCAGAAACTATTAAATACAGCGGTAGAGCCTGTAAAATGTACACCTGCAAAATCTTTATTTGCTAATATAGTATCTGTGATCATTCCAGAATTACCAGTAACTAAGTTTATAACACCGTCTGGTAAGCCGGCTGCTTTAAATAATTCCATAATAACATAAGCAGAATATACCTGCGTAGCCGCGGGTTTCCATACTACTACATTACCCATCATGGCAGGTGCTGCAGGTAGGTTTCCAGCAATGGCGGTAAAATTAAAAGGTGTAATCGCATATACAAAACCTTCTAATGGTCTGTACTCCATTCGGTTCCAGATACCCGGAGAAGAAATAGGTTGATTGCTGTAAATTTCAGTCATAAACTGAACATTAAAACGCAAGAAGTCTATTAATTCACATGCAGAATCAATTTCTGCCTGAAATACATTTTTTGATTGCGCCATCATAGTAGCGGCATTCATTCTATATCTAAAAGGTCCTGCTAATAAATCCGCAGCTTTTAAAAAAATGGCAGCTCTGTGTTCCCAGCTTGTTGAAGCCCATTTTACTCTCGCTTCTGCCGCTTTTTCAATAGCCAGTTCAATATGTTTTTTTTCAGCTATATGGTATTTACCAACGCAATGTTTGTTATCATGTGGTGGATGAATATCAACGGTATTACCTGTTCTATACTCTTTGCCACCAATATAAAAAGGGATGTCAACCTGTTCTTTGTACATTTTTTTATAAGTAGTTAATACAGCTTCACGCTCTGGTGATCCTGGTGCATAACCTTTAACAGGTTCATTAACAGCAACAGGTACATTGAAAAATCCGTTTCCCATGGGTTTCGTTTGATTTATAGTTTTTATTAAATAAAATTCAAAAATATGATGCAAATTTACGAATTTTTTAAGGATTCTTTAAAGGAGTGATTATTAAAAACGAGTTAAAATTTGTTTAATTTTTGTAAGTTGTCAAACTAGTATCGGACTATAAATTTTATGTGTACAGTAACTATATTTTCTAAAGGTAAAAATGATTTTGTGCTTACTTCTAACCGCGATGAAGCACCAAATAGGGTTTCAATAGCACCTGAGGAATATGATATTAATGGAACCAAATTAATGTTTCCTAAGGATGAACTTGCCGGAGGAACCTGGATAGGTGTTAGTGATAAAAAGCGTTTGGTTTGTGTGCTTAATGGCGCATTTGAACCGCATAGAAGATTGGTAAATTACAGACAAAGTAGAGGTGTAGTCGCTAAAGATTTTTTAATTTCCGAAGAAATACGTCAAACAGTTCATTTATATAATTTATTCGATATTGAACCGTTCACTATGATTATTGTGGATTGGAATAACCATTTAAAATTTTACGAATTAATTTGGGATGGTGATAAAAAACATTTTTCTGATCTTCCACTTGAACCAAAAATCTGGTCATCGTCCTCACTTTATAGTTTAGAAATGAATCAGGAACGAAATAAATGGTTTTCAAATTTTAAATTAAAAGAAAGTTTAAATGCAAAGACTTTAATGCAATTTCATAAAAATGCTGGAAAAGGAAATGCTCATTACGGGGTTATTATGAATCGCGAATTTGTAAAAACTACAAGTATTACTCAGGTTGAAAAAAATGGAGATATGATTGAAATGATTCATGAGAATTTACAATCTTCCATAATTTCACATAATCAATTTATGTTATCTCGAACCAATAATGAATAACACAGGAATTATTTTAACCTTGGCCTATCCTGATACCATTGTTATGGTTTCAAAAGAATGGTTTTCTCCTTTTTTAAGATTTTTAGGTATTGGTAAGAAAAATTATGTCAGAGCCGGTCATGCCGCATTGGTTTTGATTAATAAAAAGACAGGTGACTTAGAATATCATGATTTTGGCAGGTATATTACTCCTGCGCCTTTTGGACGTGTTCGTGGGAGCATAACTGATAATGAATTACATTTTCCAATAAAAGCAAAAATCGAAAATGACATTATTTTAAATCTTAATGAGATATTAGAATTTTTAGCAACACATTCAAAACTAACTCATGGTGATGGAAAATTGATAGCTTCTGTTTGTAATGCAGTTGATTATGAAAAGGCGAGAGTTCATATAACCGCTATGCAGCAAAAGCATTTTATTCGCTATGCCGCTTTTTTAAAAGAAGCGTGTAATTGCGCACGATTTGTAACAGACTCATTAATTGCTTCCGTAACGGATTACAGAATTAAAAAGAAGCTTATTAATTCTAAAAGGTTTACTCCAAGTACCGTTGGTAACGTCATTCTTGCTGATACAGAAAAGCACGTTTTTGAGGTTTTTGAAACAGGTGTAATTTCAGAATTTAAAGGGTCGCAAATGAGTGAAAATGTACGTTGTTTTTTGGATAAATTGGAAAGCCATGAACCAAATTTTATTGGCACTTTAGAACCAAAACCAATTGAAGAACTTCACGAAAAAGCCCAGTGGCTTCCTGGAATTGCGGCAGGAGCCTGGTTTGAATTACTTCATATTGGTCACCAAATGGAATACCAATTTAGACGTATTTCACCATATGGGAATATAGATGTACATGATATATTTGCGGTTGAAGATGAATCTTTTGATTTTAACCTGGCATTTGAATTTGTGCATTATTCAAATTGTAGTTTTTTGCATATTCAGCAATCCGGAAAAATATATAGATTTAATAGAAAGAGTGCTTATTAATTTATGGCGAATGGTGCACTTAGCTTAAAAGTAGGGATAATTACTTTGAATTTTTTAGTAGTGGTAAAGTTAACCATACTGTAATATCCTCGCATAGCACCAAATGGTGCAGTTAATAAACAGCCGGAGCTATAAGTATGTGATTCACCAGGTTTTAAAACGGGTTTTTTACCAATAACACCTTCACCAGAAACAATCTCGATATTATTTAATGCGTCATAAATTTTCCAATGACGTGCATTAAGTTGAACTGAATCTTTGCTTTGGTTTTCAATGGTTACTTTGTACCCAAAGGCATACTGTATTTTATAATTTTTATAAAATGAGCCTTCGAAACTGGTTTCTACTGAAATTTTTATGCCTCTTGTTACTTGTTGAACCATGTTATCTCCTG
>JAHENA010000017.1:25658-39358 GCA_024643405.1 Flavobacteriales bacterium
GAGTCTTCTGCATCAATGTTATTAATCAGGTAATTTCCATTAATATCTGGATTGTATGTGTACGGTTTATCAACCCTTGAATAATTAGTAAATAAATAATTGTGATATAAATCTTCTAAATCAATTCTTTGTATGCCCGAATTAGCGCCACGTACATCTTTGTTTTCAAAATACAAATATTCGTTACCTCCCCAAAAACTAGATTCATCATTATATTTATAAATAAGTTGGCTGCCAATAGTGTATTGTGGTCTCAGATTGGTAATAGCGGTATTCAAATTATTATTTTGAACAACTATAATTTTTACATTTGTTTTGGGATTATTCAGTTGAATACCATTTGGCACTATAATAATTTCAGTACGCTGTTTAAATTCTATGTTAGCAATATCTCTGGAACGTTTTATGTTAACGCCTATATTTGCTAAACTTTCATAAATCATAAATTTTCTAGAAAAAACAAGTTCGTTATCATCATTAAAAACATGAATCATATAATTTCCTGAAATTTTAAGACCTTTGGTTTGCTCATTTGGAATAGTGAGTTTGTAATGAGAATAAATTTGATAGGTATTAAATGAATTCTCATAAGTCCTAATGCGTTGGTTATCGATGCCATCTAAGTATTCAGATTTCACTAAAACAGACGGTGTCCAGTCAAAATTATAATATTCAATTTTGTAATAATAATCATCTTCATTGCCGTTAAGTGCATCAAATTCTAAATCAACGTAATCACCAAGTTTTAAAACCGGTAATTGGCTAACATTAGTATCCCCTTTAAAATTAATTGTTTTAATAAAATCCGGAGGATTTACTTCTTCAACCTGACTATAAATCGTTTGAATTATTAAAACAAAAAAGGAAAGTAAATATGATTTAATATTCATCAAAAAGTTCATTTTTTGTAAATATAATCAAATTTTATACCTAAAATAACTGTTCTTCAAGCGGGTTTAAATTTCTCTGTTAATTATTATGAAATCTGCGTTTTTAATTTGTAAATTTGCCACGTTTTTAGACAACTAATCTCAATAAATCAAAATATGTCAAACGACATTCGTATTAAAAAAGGTCTAGACATTAAATTAAAAGGTGAAGCTGAAAAAACCTCTGAACAGGCAGTAATCAGCAACTTTTATACTTTAAGACCTCAAGATTTCCATGGCGTAATACCTAAATTAATTTCTAAAGTTGGATCAAAAGTAAAGGCAGGAACACCTGTTTTTTATGATAAATCTAATGAAAACATAAAGTTTGTTTCTCCGGTTTCTGGGGAGATAACAGAAATTGTAAGGGGTGAAAAGCGCAAGATATTATCTATCAAAATTCAAGCTGATAAAACAGAATCCTACTTAGAGCATCCTGTTCTAAAGATGGATACTGCAAAATCAGAAGAAGTAAAATCACTTCTTTTGGCTTCTGGCTGTTGGCCTTTTATTAAACAACGTCCTTATGATGTTATTGCAAATCCAACTAAAGAACCTAAGGCTATATTTATATCTGCCTATGCATCGGCGCCTTTAGCAGCTGATTATGATTTTACATTAAAGGGTAAGGAAAAGGAATTACAAGCCGCAGTTACCGCTTTGGGAAAATTAACTAAAGGTAAAGTCCATGTATCAGTTGGAAGCAATTCTAACTCACCTATGTCTGGTTTATCAGGTGTTACCTTGCATAAAGTCTCTGGTCCACATCCTTCAGGAAACGTAGGAACTTTAATCAATAGAGTTAATCCTGTTAATAAAGGAGAGGTAGTTTGGACAGTAAATCCACATGACTTGGTGATTATTGGTGAATTATTGTTAACTGGAAAATTTAATGCAGAGCGTATCGTGGCTTTAGTTGGATCTTCTATTGAAAAACCAAGGTATTTTGTAACGAAGTTGGGTTGTGAATTGGCAACTATGCTTTATGATCATGGTATTGAAAAAGAGGCTCATGTACGGATTATTTCAGGAAATATTTTAACTGGAAAACAAGTACAACCTGATGGTTCATTAGATTATTACAGCAATACCATTACAGTTATTCCTGAAGGGGACGATTATGAGTTTTTTGGATGGACGGTTCCTGTTTTTAATAAAGTATCAACTTCAAGGGCTTTAACCTTTTCTTGGATGTTTCCAAATAAAAAATATGATTTGAACACCAATACCAATGGTGAGCATCGTGCATTTGTTACGACAGGAAATTATGAGGAAGTGTTTCCTTTAGATATATATCCAATGCAAATTTTAAAAGCCTGTATGTATAATGACCTAGATGAAATGGAAGCTTTAGGAATGTATGAAGTAGCTCCTGAAGATTTTGCTTTGACAGAATTTGTGTGTGTGTCTAAACAACCACATCAAGATATTATTAGAAAAGGATTAGACGTAATGCTTAAAGAAATAGGATAATGAGTTTAAAAAATAAATTACACAAATTAAAAGAAAAGTATAAAGGTACCAAGTTAGCTCCGGCGTTTGGTGCACTTCATACCTTTTTATATTTGCCAAACGAAACCACTCACAACGGAACTCATATTAAAGCGGCTGATGATTTAAAGCGTACTATGAATACCGTTATTCTGGCGATGATTCCATGTTTGATTTTTGGAATGTTTAATGCCGGATATCAACATTATTTGGCAGCTGGAGAAATTGAGGCCGTTACTGGAGGATTTTTTAGTAGCCAATTCTGGACCATCGCTAACTTTTCATTAGGATTTTGGAAAATTATTCCATTAGTTATTGTGTCTTATGGTGTTGGTTTAGGTATAGAATTCTTATTTGCAACTATTAAAAACCACGAAGTAGAAGAAGGGTATTTAGTAACAGGTATGTTAGTACCATTAATTGTACCAATTGACATTCCATTATGGATGCTTGCAGTTGCTGTAGCCTTTGGTGTTGTTATAGGTAAAGAGGTATTTGGTGGCACTGGGATGAATATATTAAACCCGGCGTTAACAATCAGAGCGTTTTTATTCTTCGCGTATCCAACATGGATGAGTGGTGATAAAGTATGGGTGCAAGGTGCTGTGGAAAGTGTTGGAAAGGTAGATGCCATCTCTGGTGAAACTATTTTAGGAGGATTGGCTCAAGGAAAGCATTTAAGTTATTCTGTCATGGATATGTTTTATGGTTTTATTCCTGGTTCCATTGGTGAAACGTCCACACTTTTAATTTTAATTGGAGGTTTATTTTTAATCTTTACAAAAATTGGAAGTTGGAGAATTATGTTGTCTTCAGTTATTGGGGCTATAGTTATGGGATTAATCTTTAATAATCTTGTTGATGCCAACATCATTTCTCAGGGAAGTAAGTTTTATACTTTAATGAGCGCGCCTTATTGGCAACATTTAATCATTGGTGGTTTTGCTTTTGGTACTGTTTATATGGCTACAGATCCTGTTACAGCATCTCAAACAAATAAAGGAAAGTGGATATATGGTTTCTTCGTTGGATTACTTTCAATATTAATTCGCGTATTTAATCCGGCATATCCTGAGGGCGTCATGCTGGCCATTTTATTAATGAATGTGTTCGCACCTACTATTGACCATTATGTGGTTCAAGGAAATATTAAAAAACGACTTAAGCGTCTAAAAGTTAAAACTGCTTAATAATGGAAAAAAGAACTGATAAAAATTCATACACTATATTATTTGCCATTGTAATGGTGATTATAGTGGGAACTGTATTGTCTTTTGCAGCAGAATCATTAAAACCAAAAATTACAGAAAATAAGCGTTTAGAAATTCAACAGAATATCTTATATGCTATGGGTGTTAATGAAAATGATGAGAGTAGTGTAAATTTTATACCTACGACTCAAGTAGCAGGCGAGTTTTCAAAATACATTAAAAAACAGTTAGTTATTGAAGGTGAAAAAGTTACTGAAAATAATGAAGCTTATTTAATTGATATTAAAAAAGAGGAAGCAAAAGCGGCGAATCCAAATTACATTAGAAAACTACCATTATTTGTTGGTGAGAAAAACGGTGAAACGTTTTATATCATTCCAATGAGAGGTAAAGGTCTATGGGATGCTATTTGGGGGTATGTTGCTGTAGATAAAAATTTAATTGTTGACGGTGTTTATTTTGACCATAAAGGAGAAACCCCTGGTCTAGGTGCTAATATCAATCAACGTTTTTTTATGGATGACTTTAAAGGCGAACAAATCATGAATGGAGATGCGTTTATAGGAATATCTATTGCAAAGGGCAATAATGATCCAACCAATCTAACAAAAGACGATCATGAAATTGATGCATTAGCAGGAGCAACTATTACAGGTAATGGAGTTACCGCTATGATAAAGAAAGATTTAAACATGTACATTCCTTACCTAAACACTTTAAAGAATTAGAATATGGGACTATTATCAAAAAAAGATAGTAAATTAATATTAGATCCATTAGCAGATAATAACCCTATTACAATTCAGGTTTTGGGTATTTGTTCTGCTTTGGCAATTACTGCACAATTAAAAGCAGCAATTGTAATGGCAATATCTGTAACGGCTGTTGTTGCATTAGGGAATGTGGTAATCTCGTTAATGAGAAATATCATCCCATCTAAAATAAGAATCATTGTTCAATTAGTTGTAGTAGCTGTTTTGGTTATTATAGTCGATTTGATTTTAAAGGCGTATTCTTATGAATTAAGTAAAACTTTATCGGTGTTTGTTGGCCTTATTATTACCAACTGTATTATCATGGGACGTTTTGAAGCCTTTGCTTTGGCTAACGGACCTTGGAGGTCATTTTTGGATGGTATTGGTAACGGTGCAGGGTACGGATTAATTCTCATTATAGTGGGATTCTTTAGAGAACTATTTGGTTCAGGTACTTTATTAGGGATTAAAGTTTTAGGAGATCCCATTGAAAAAACAGGATTATATGCCTTAGGGTATGAAAATAACGGATTTATGTTATTATCACCAATGGCCTTGATTGTTGTTGGAATTATTATTTGGGTACAACGTAGCAGAAATAAAGCTTTAGTAGAAGATCATTAAAAATTAGTTTAAAGGTTCATGTGAGTTATTAATCACTAAGTCTAAAACTAAAAATTAAAATATATGGAACATTTAGAATTATTTTTAAAGTCAATATTTATAGATAACATGGTGTTTGCTACATTCCTAGGAATGTGTTCATACCTTGCTGTATCTAAAAAAGTTTCAACAGCTGTTGGTCTTGGAGCAGCGGTTATTTTTGTAATGCTTATTACAGTGCCCTTAAACTGGCTATTAGACCATTATTTATTACAACCGGGCGCTTTGGTTTGGTTAGGGGCAGAGTACGCCGATTACGATTTAAGTTTCTTGTCATTTATCATGTTTATTGCTACTATAGCCACTATGGTACAATTGGTTGAAATAGTTGTAGAGAAATTTTCACCGGCATTATACAATTCATTAGGTATTTTCTTGCCACTTATTGCCGTTAACTGTGCCATTTTAGGGGGATCCTTGTTTATGCAATCTAGAGAGATACCTACATTAGGATTAGCTACAGTTTATGGAATTGGTTCAGGGATAGGATGGTTTTTAGCTATTTTGGCCATTGCCGCTATTCGCGAAAAAATAAGATATTCAAATGTTCCGGCACCTTTAAGAGGCTTAGGAATTACCTTTATAATCACTGGCTTAATGGCCATTGGTTTTATGAGCTTTGGGGGTATGTTAACTGGTGGTGATGAACCTAAAGAAGAACAAAAAACCGTCATGCCAAAAGAGGAAATTAACACAACTCCTTCAACAGAAGTTAAAAATTCTGAAGAAAAAAAGGAGACTGAAAAAGTGTTAGCTAACAACATAAAAGTAAATGAGTAATATGATTTTAGCAGCAGGTACATTAGGCACAATAGTAGCAACCGTAGCGACTTTTTTAATTATAACATTGTTATTGGTGGTTTTATTATTAGTTGTAAAACAAAAACTTTCACCATCAGGTCCAGTAAAAATTACTATCAATGGTGAGAAGGAAATTGAAGTGGCTTCAGGAGGTTCTTTATTATCAACTTTAGGAGGTCAAAAAATATTTTTACCATCAGCATGTGGTGGCGGTGGAACATGTATTCAGTGTGAATGTCATGTGTTATCAGGTGGAGGAGAAGCTTTACCAACAGAAACACCTCATTTTACCAGAAAGGAATTACAGCACGGGGCAAGATTAGCTTGCCAGGTGAAAGTAAAACAAGATATGAATATTACCATTCCTGAAGAAGTTTTTGGAATTAAAAAATGGCAAGGAACGGTAGTGCGCAATTATAATGTAGCATCTTTCATTAAGGAGTTTGTTGTAGAGATTCCTGAAGAAATGAATTATAAAGCGGGTGGATATATCCAAATAGAAATACCACCTTGTGAAGTGAAATTTGCTGATATGGATATTACTGCGCATCCTGAAGAGCATGAAACACCAGATAAATTTCAGGCGGAATGGGACAAATTTAAACTTTGGCCTTTAGTTATGAAAAATACTGAGACTGTTGAAAGAGCTTATTCGATGGCTTCTTATCCAGCAGAAGGTAGAGAAATTATGTTAAATGTGCGTATTGCCACTCCTCCTTTTGATAGAGCAAAAGGTGGCTGGATGGATGTCAATCCTGGAATTGCATCGTCATACATATTCAATCAAAAACCTGGGGATAAAGTAACTATTTCTGGTCCTTATGGAGAGTTCTTCATCAATGAATCAGATTCAGAGATGTTATATGTTGGTGGCGGTGCAGGTATGGCACCCATGCGTTCTCACTTATATCATCTTTTCAGAACCTTAAAAACAGGTAGAAAAGTAACGTATTGGTATGGAGGTCGTTCAAAACGTGAATTGTTTTATTTAGATCACTTCCACAAATTGGAAAAGGATTTTCCAAATTTTAAATTCTATTTAGCGCTTTCTGAGCCTATGCCAGAAGATAATTGGAAAGTAAAAGAAAATATAGATGCTCCTGGAGACGGATTTGTTGGTTTTATACACAACTGTGTGATTGATAATTATTTAAAACATCATGAATCTCCGGAAGATATTGAATTATATTTCTGTGGTCCACCATTAATGAACCAGGCGGTTCAAAAAATGGGTGAAGATTTCGGTATGCCTGATGAGAATATCAGATTTGATGACTTTGGAGGTTAAACCTTAAAGCATATAAAATAAAAAAGCCAACTTAAAAACTTAAGTTGGCTTTTTTTATAATTAGCCTTTTGGAGGTATAGGTGCAGGCACCACATTTTTTACTGGTTTTATACTTTTAAGATAGGCGAAAATAGCCTTTAGATCATCATCGTTTAAATTTTTAAAATTAAACCATGGCATTGGCGGTAATAAGGGTCTACTTCCTTCTAAACCTTTAAACAAGCCTTTTTTCATGCAATTTAAGAATTGTTCTTCTGTCCAAGTTCCAATACCACTATCATCAGGCGTTAAATTAGCTGCAAATGATGTTCCCCACGGACCTGTTGCTGAGGTAAAACCCATTGAAAAAAGAACATATGACTTCGCCGTCTCTTTATCATATGGTCCTAATGTTTCATTGGCAGGATGACCAGATAATAAGCGATCAACATCTATTTCCATCCCCTTGTCGGTAAATTTTTTAGGGGTATGGCAGTCATGGCATCCAATAGAGTTAACTAAATATTCACCTCGTTGAACTGGATTGAGGGGCGCTGTTATAGCGGGCTCATACAATTCAGTCTCGGCTTTTTCTTTTTGATTAGAATTACATGCAAAAAATACAGCACATAAAACAGTTCCGGAAAGTAAAATGATTCTTTTCATATGGTCGGTTGGTTTGATGTTACGCTTTGAAAAGAGATGGTTACTATAAAAGTATTAAATATTTTGGTCTTTAATTAAGACTCTACTAGTTGTTTGTGTATAAAACATTTACACTATTTTTTTACGAATAATATTTTTTTTAGTCAAAAGTTGTTTACGCATGTTACTGAAAAATTTTATGATTATATAGAGTGCCTTTAATCAATCACATTATAAACAGTAACGGGATTTGTTTTGTTTTTTAAACTGATACTTCCAATTTTTTCGCATTTAAAGGCTTCTTTTACTTTTTCATAACAGGCTTCACTGATAATGATTTGATTTTCTTTGGCTATGCCTTGTAATCTTGCAGCTGTATTTACAGTATCTCCAATCACGGTATAATCAAGACGTTTTAAATTGGCAGATCCTATATTTCCTGAAATCATCTCGCCACTTTTAATACCAATGGATACTTTAGGTTTAAATTGTTGGGTACCGTCTAAATCTGGCAAACTATTAATTTGCTTTCTGGCGGCTAAGGCCGCATCAATAGCTCTGTCTAAATGATAATCTCCTTTAAAAACTGCCATGATAGCGTCACCAATAAATTTATCAATAAATCCTTCCTGTGCCGTAATCTCTTTCACCATGACATCAAAATAAGTATTTATCATTTTTACTACCGTGTCGGCAGGAGCCGTTTCACTTATTTTTGTGAAGCCGCAGACATCTATAAACAAAACAGTAGCATTAATGGTCTCATTCGCCATAATGGTAGTTTCAAATTCTTGGTTACCCATAAAATTTAACACGTTTTCATCAACATACATTTTTAATATGTTGTTTTCTTTTATGGCTTGTAAGGTTTTCTTAATCTGATTGGTATGTTTTAAAGTCTTTTCCATGGTAATGGATAAATCTTCAAAATTTATAGGTTTGGTAATGAAATCAAAAGCACCTCGATTCATGGCTGTACGTATATTATCCATATCACCATAAGCAGACACCATGACTGATCTTAGGAGTGGTTTAATTTCATTGAGTTTTGAAAGTAACGTCAAACCATCCATTTCAGGCATATTAATATCACTTAAAACAATGTCCAAATCCGGTTGTTCGGCAACTTTTATTAAGGCGTCTAAACCGTTAATTGCAAAAAAGAATTCATATTCCTGTTCGCGAATTTGTTTTCGAAATTTTTGCTTTATTAAAACTTCTAAATCGGTTTCATCATCTACTACAAGTATCTTAGCCATCAGGTTAGTGTTTTTAATTTGTCTTTTAAAAGATTAAAATCCAAAGGTTTGGTTAAAAAATCGTCAGCTCCCAGTCTTTTGGCTGTATTAAAATTCTCTTCATCACCATAAGCCGTAATCATCATGACTACTGGTGGCGGCGCATGAAATTTTTGTTTGATATGTTCCAGTAAGTCCAATCCACTCATCCCTGGCATATTGATATCAGAGAGAATGAGAACCGCTTCTTGTTTGTGCTGGTTTAAATACGTAATGGCTTCTTCACCAGAAAATGCAAATATAAAGGTCATGTCTTCGCTTTTTATTTCCTTTCTAAAGCGTTGTTGAAAAAGTGTTTTTACATCTTGTTCGTCGTCTACTACTAGTATTTTCATTTTTTAGTATTTGGTAAGGTTATTGTGAATGTGGTTCCTATTCCCTGTTTTGTATCTACTTTAAGTTGGCCGCCATGAGTTTGAGTAATAATATCATAACTCATACTTAAACCCAAACCAGTTCCTTTTCCTGAAGGTTTTGTGGTGAAAAAGGGTTCAAAAATTTTATTCAAAATATTTTCGGGAATACCATTGCCGTTATCAGAAACTTTTACTTCTATATTTTCATCTCTTTTTTTTGTACTAACAGTAACACTAGGTTCATAATTCTCAATGCCAGATTTCTTTTTTTCATCAACTACATAAAAGGCATTCGTTATTAAATTAAGAATAACTCTACCTATATCTTGAGCAATGATATTTACAGTTCCAATACTTTCATCAAAATCAGTCACCATAGAGGCATTAAATGATTTGTCTTTTGCTCGTAAACCATGATATGCTAAGCGTAAATATTCATCAGCTAATGCATTGATGTTGGTAGGTTCTTTTTTTCCGTTGCTATTACGGCTGTGTTGCAGCATCCCTTTAACAATAGAGTCAGCACGTTTGCCATGAAACATTATTTTTTTCTCATTTTCGTTAATATCATTAGCAATATTTTTGACTTCTTCTAAATTTCCTTTTTCAAGTTCTTCTTTCATTTCTTCAATGAGTTCAGAATTGACTTCACTGAAATTATTGACAAAGTTTAAAGGGTTTTGTATTTCATGTGCAATACCAGCAGTAAGTTCACCAAGACTTGCCATTTTTTCCGATTGGATTAATTGCGACTGGGTAGCTTTTAATTCGGTATAGGCTTTTTCAATTTCTTTAGCTTGCGCCAGTTCTTTTTCACGGGATTTTTCACGTTCAATACGAACAGTTTTTGCTTTTTGATAATTGTGAATTTGTTTGCCTAATAATACCAGTACAGCCAAATAGCCCAGATACGCCCACCACGTTTGCCACCAAGGTGGTGTGATGGTAAAAGAAAATTCTGCCGGTTCACTCCAAACACCATTAAAGCCTTTAGAAGCGACCATAAAGGTATATTCTCCCGGAGGTAGATCACGGTAGTTTTCACTGGTTGTTTCCTTGGTAATGGGACTCCAATTTTTATCGATTCCTTTTAAAAAGTAACGGTAAACCAATTGATCAGAATTATTTAATGATGTAGCATTAAAAGTAAAACTAAGGAAATTATCGCTTGGTTTCAAAGTAAGGTTTATTGGTATATTGTATTGACCTTCAACTGTTTCGTATTGAAATCGATTCTTTTCTGTTTTCAAATCTTTTTTCTTAAAAATGGTGTCATTTGCAGAAACCCAGTTGGAATCAATAGAGTTTCTAGCTTGCTGTATTTTGGAATAATCTTTGAAATCGTATTTTTCATCCAGAATATTAATTCCTGAAATATTGGTTGGTTGCGCAATAGAATCGGGTTTTATTTCGTCGATTACAGTGAGTTGCAATCCATTTACGCCTGCCCATAATCTTCCATTTTTATCGAAAGTAAAACTATTTTCAGAAAAATCAATTTGATTTAAACCTTGTGTTCTCCCAATAGTTCTAACTCCCCAATGTGGTTTTTCTTGGTCTTTATTTTTAATAGGCGTTAAAATGCTTAATCCCTGAGAAGTTCCGGAAAAAATTTGATCATTTTTCCCAATAATTGCGTAAACATCGTTGGCAGCGAGACCTTCATCCGTAGTAAAAGTGGTTATTTCTTTTTTATCCAGTTCTATGATCTCAATTCCATTTTGCGTGGCGCTCAGAATATTTTCATGATTGTCTTTGGCAAGTGAATAAATACGGTCATCACTTAAACCTTGCTCTACAGATAGACTTACAAAAGTATTGTCTTTTGGATTGATTTTATAAATTCCGTTATTATTCGTTCCTATCCAAATGTCGCCGTTCTTGTCTTGTAAAAAATTGTTATGCCCAATGTTGGTTTGTGGATCTTTACTTAGGTTGTATACGCTTAAATTGTTATCCTCCATTTTAATCAATTCTCCATCAGCTCCTCCCAGCCATATTGTGCCAGTTTTGTCTTCAAAAACTGTTCTGATTCTATTGGTAGGTATGCCTTGTTCTGTGGTGAAGTGTTGAATAGTTTCATTTTTTGGGTCAATGATACAAACACCTGCATTGATTCCGGATGACCAAATTCGTCCTTTTGAATCTTCCATCAACCTCGTATTTCTAAGGCTTAAAAGACCATTTTCAACATTAAAAAATTTCAATGTTTGTGTTTGAGGGTCATATACATCAATTCCACCTTCGCTGCCAATCCAAATCTTTCCATCTTTGGTTTCTATGGTACTCCAAACTTCTGAAGCACCCAAACCGTTGGTTTTTGTAAAATTGCCTGGTCTCCCACTTTTCAGATCCAATTTGTACAAACCTCCTTGAACGATGGCTGTCCAAATTTGCCCTTGATCGTCTTCCGTTAAGTTGTAAAGAATTTGACGATTAGCCGGATTGATGTTAAATTTTTCCAGCATTTTAGATTTTTCGTTATATGAAAATAATAAACCATTCCCTGTGCCCAACCAAATGTTATCTTGACTGTCTTGTAAAAAAAAGGAAATTCCTTGCGTAGATTTTAAACCTTCTTTTTCTGTAAATGAAGAAATGCTTGTTTTATTTTTATTAAAAATGTTCGCTCCTTCCGTGGTGCCAACCCAAATTCTATCTTGATTATCTTGAAAAAAAGTATAAATAAAATTACCGACCAAGCCATTTTCTTGGGTAATAATTTTCATTACTCCAGCCTTCTGATCAATTACATTTATTCCTTTATCTGTTGAAAGCCAAATTAAACCCTCTTTGTCTTGAAAAGGAGCTATAGAAAATGCACCCACCAAACCCTGTTCAACATTCAATTGACGAATTGTTTTTTCATCGGCATCGATGATGTTATACCCAAACCCATTGCTGCTAAGCCAAATCTTTCCGTCACTTGCTTCCATCATTTGATACACAATTCCTGGTTGAAAATTGCTCGTCAATTCATAGATCAATTCAGCCTCAAAATCAACGACTATCACTTTACCTTGATTAGTTCCTAACCAAAGTCTGTCTTTAGAATCTATTAGAATATCATAAATAACGCCTGTGCTTAACCCTTGTTCATTACTATAAAAAATGACATTTTCTGAGTCGTATTTGGCTAATCCAATATCGGTGCCTATCCAAAGCATTCCGTTTTTATCTTTTTTTATGGACCGAGCATTGCGCAAAAAAGCGAGGTTTAAATCGGTTGAAAAAACCCCACGACTCCCATTTGTTGCAGGAAGCATTTGGCCGGTTTTATATACCCGGGGTTTTCCCAAAGGTTTTACTTCTATAATTAAATCTTCTTTGGGTAAGCTGTCTAAATTAAAATCACTTTCAGGCAAATTGTTCCAATTAACAGCTTGCTGAGGTAAATCTTTTTCTTGGGGATAAGGTATACCAATATCGAAGGGTTTGCTTAGCATTTTATCCCAACTAAACTTTTTGGTAACCAATGGTTTCAACTCTGTTTTACTGACGAGTATAAGCGTATCCCTTTCTGAGAATTCGAATTTTTTGGTTTCCGGTTGTGCATATTCACTTTCCAAAACAGGAAAAGGGGGCGTATCATTTATGTGTCTACAGCCATTTAATAAAAGTAGAAAGAACCCTATGAAGAGTATGTTAAAAATGTATTTGGCAGTTATTTTCATTGGTTGACTTGTTTTATATTATTTAATCTAAATATCAAATGCAATCCTTTTATTAAATCTTGTTGTAAGAAATATAATAAAAAAAATGTTCTCTTACTTTTATCTTTATTATATGTTATAAATTATACCGTTGTTCTTTTGTCCAATGGCAATACCACAATAAATTCTGTTCCTACTCCTTCTTTTGTGTTCACCTTTAATTCGCCGCCATGGCCTTTAGTAACAATATCGTAACTCATACTAAGTCCTAATCCTGTACCTTGGCCAGTTGGTTTTGTAGTAAAGAACGGCTGAAAAATTTTGTCCAATACCTTTTTAGGTATACCATTGCCATTATCTGTAACCGAAATTTCAATATTGCCATTGGTACTTTTAGTGGATACTGAAACCGTGGGTTCATAATTTGCTATCCCTGATTTCTTTTTCTCATCAACCACATAAAAAGCATTGGTAATTAAATTAAGTATCACTCTTCCAATATCCTGAGGAATGACATGAACTCTTCCAATGTTTTCATCAAAATCTGTTTTCATACTGGCATTAAATGATTTGTCTTTTGCTCGCAGACCATGATATGCCAAACGTAAATATTCATCAGCTAGTGCATTGA
>JAHENA010000095.1 GCA_024643405.1 Flavobacteriales bacterium
ATAGTATTATCAGGACTACTCTCATCATTATGACTGCAACTAGTCAACACAAACAAACCCAAAAAAAATATTCTGATTAAATTTTCTTTAGATATAAACATGATCTTTTTATATTAATCCTTTTAAATTTAAAAAAAACAGATGAGGTATAAAATGACGAATGTTAGTCGCTGAAAGTTTAAGATTTGAAAAGTGGTTATACTTCAGTTTACCTTAGTAATGTTGTTTTCTAGGAATGTACTGGGATGGTTTACGGATTCTACAAGTTTGTTTAGTCCTAATTCATTAAACTAGTATAAGATTATTTATTTTGTAAAGTTGGTAGAACCATTAATTATACATGGTGTTGTGCTTATGTTATTCAGCTTGTTTTTGACACTTTTTTGATAAAAGTTGGTAAGCTTTTTCCATTAAATTATCGATTGCAGATAAATGCTGTTTTTCTCTGTCTGCCATGGCAATATTGAACAAGAGCACCAATTGTAATTTTTTATAATAGTCACTGTTTTTATCTTTTGTCCAATCGTCATGAGGCAAAAGTTGTAGTATTTCTGGTTCAAGTAATTGATGCACGTATTCAAATTCTTGTATAGCGCCAATTTCAATGGAAGAGTTAACCAGTTCAAAAACTTTTTTTATTATTTCATCCCTATTTTGTTTCAATTGAAGCTGCTTATTTTCCAATTCACTGTAATATTGAATCAGGCTATTTTTTATGGTGATATCATCGAGTAACTTTAAGTTTCCTGAAGAAATTAAATCTTTGAAGGTTGCATTACGAGGTTCATAAACTTCACTTCTGGTTGCCAATATAAACTGATTTAAAATATAATGCTTTTCTTTTTTACCAGAATCCAAATCCAATAAAATCTTTTTGCTTGAATCAATTCTATAATTTGCCTTATCTTTTAATTCGTCAATAAGTTGTTTGTCGAGATCAAAATCTTCTAGAATTCTGCAATAATAAATAAGTTCCGATTCTGCATTCTTTTTTGCATCATTCCAATCATTAATAGTTAATGCTATCAAAATACCAATAACAACAAGTACAATTTCACCAATAGCATATCTCAGGTATTTCAACGGCTTGTTATCATCTGCTAATTTTTTACGGATTTTCCTGAAGAATGGTATCATAATTAGGAGGTTGGTTTGGTTTACTTCAATAAGTTATAAATATACTAATTACTTGATTTCTCAATCATATCAAATAATATTTCTTTTTTGGAGTGGTGTTTTTGTAAAAGTCTTTTAATTACTTTTTTAGCTATTCCCTTTTAAATTGAGTTTGTTAAGTCGTCTAATAAAAAACGAAACGACCATCAAATACATGATGGTCGTTAAATTTCCTTTTCATAACATTTATAACGCAAGCTAAACTAAGACTAATTCTTCAAGTTCTTTTTTTCGAACGATAGTACTTGCGGCATTCTTGGAGGTTGAGATTGATTCCCATTGTATTGATTTTTTATATAAAGAAATCTCGTTATTATTTATAGGATCCATAACCATAAGATAAATCCATTCATTGTCTAATAACGTCTTCAGATTGTGGTTTCTGTCAAGGATTTCTGAAACTCGAGTTATGGGTGCCTGAATCATTACAGACAGTCTTAATGGGGCATGATACATTTTATCATCTGTCTGGAACAAGGACTGAAGCGGCAGACCCATTTTAAGATCGCCTCCATTCCCTTGTACAACCGCAAAATTACCGGTAATGTTATGGGTGATTTTAGATCCCCCTCCATACATATTATTATCTACTGTTGAGAAATAGTAGTGGTTGTTTATCCATTGTGTCACCACCATTGGACCTTGCATAATGCCTTCTAAGGCATTACCATTAGTATCTGATTCCCAGTTGTAAGAATGCAAAAAACAACGATTATCTAGATTGGTGTTTTTTGTCAAGTTCCTGGGTCCTACAATAAAGCCTGCATTTTTTGCGAGGCCCCATTCAGGTCTGGTTTCGCCCCAATTATTAGCTTTTTGTTGCGCTGAGGAAATGCTTCTCCTTTTAACATCAAGTCTGTCTTGAGTAGCTGTTAGCTGTGCTTTTAATAAATTTGTTTTTAGATTTTGAACGAGTACCCTGTGTGAAACCGGAACTTCAGAATCAAACAAAACAATTTCATCCGTCGTCGTATTGTGTTCTGCACCTATAAAGATGGTATTCTCAGGAATTATTATTCCGTGAATCTCAGTCAAAACTTGTCTCACTTCGGCTAAGTTGGCTAGTTTTGCAAGCATGCGCGCATTATGTCGTCCTGGGCTCGCCGCACAGGCACCGCAATCCAAACTCGAACTAAACGGGTTGTTTGCCGAGTGACTTCCATGGCCAACAAAAAGTACCAAAGGAGCAAACTGTTTCCAGCCCATAAGGTCAAATGCCGATTTCACAATCCCGACCTTTTCATTCAATGGAATTCCCAGCGGGACAAACTCTTCATTCATCACCTTGTTTATTTCAGGTTGACAAATCGTTTCTATATTGGAGGTATTACGATTGTTTAGTTGATACATCTTTCCTGGTATCAAAGTTCTGGCAATTAATGACAATCCATAATAAAAACCAGACCCTTCAACGTAACCAAAAGCTGACGGCAACATGTTTTTCATCCGTTTCAGAAAATACTCCCCAAATTTGAAAATCTCATTTTTCTTGTCGAAAGTCAAAAATATTTTTTCTTTATGTAATTGTGCTGTTTCTGATACTTTATAGGCCGAAGACACTATTGGCGGACAGGATTTACGTGTAATCCCATCGTTTTGATTTTCATAATCCATGGCGATACCAAAAAACCCGGCATAACCAAAAGTTTCATAATGTCCTTTTGATTCTATATGTCTTCGTATGAGCTCAGACCGCGTGTCGATACAAAATACCATTTGAGCCTCTGGAACGTCATGCTCACTCAAAGATTTGGTTGCTTTGGCTTCTTTTTTCAAGGTTTTGACCAATTGGTTTTGCCAGGTTTTTTCCCAGGCTTTTAACCAAATGTATTGAAGCTTTGGCGCAAGACTTTTTGAAGTTTCCACATTGTCTTTTGGGAACATTGGCACCTTCAATTTTTGAGCTGTCCAAAGACGAACTGCCAAATAATCCATTAAACTTATAGGAAAATCTTGATTCCAGTCGGAATTAGATTCTGTGCGATAGTTGATGTAACCTGTCCATCCTGGAAGAGCCGCCAAATGATACGTAAATATCTTGACATAGTCGCTTTTTGGACAATCTTTCAAAACCTGTTCTAAGGCTTCCTCACTGTTTTTTGGAATATCTTTAAGATGTGTAATTCCCAACTCAGAATCATAGATTACCAGATGTCTCCAAGCCATATAAAAACCTTCGCTTTTAAAGGGCATCTCCCATTCAGCAAGACCTTCATCCATAAAAGCCGCGAGCCACTTTGCCATAATACGATCAAGCTCATGGTTGGTATTCAGTAATTCAGTACGGTTTTGTAATTCTAATTGTTGTAAATAGTGTTCTGGTGATTCTGACAAACCATTTTCTTGCAGAAGATGGAGCAACACATCTTTTTTGATATCTCCTTTTTCCCAGGCTTGACGATAAAGTGCAGCCGCAGGAAAGGCATTGGCATTGAAATGCTTATTTGCCAAACTTACCGCATCCTTAAACGGTACATTTTCGTAACCCGATAATGGGTTGGATGCGACAAAAGTATACAAAGGCCAGGTTTTTCCAATAACTTTTGATGCTTCCTCAATACTGTTTATAAAAGACTGGTTCATATTGATTTTGATTTATACATTAAAACTGATTTTTTATAAGGCTGGGATATATTCATTAATTTGACATAGAGCCATGGAATTTTTTGGTAAACACCTAATTTCATAACAAAAAAACCAATCAGAAATATGATTCCAAATATGATTTGTACATAAGATAAAGGCACTGGTTGTGCTATCATTGGCATATCGGCCATTAGCACCGTAACACCGTTATATATGAGCGCATAGATGCCTATTCCAGCTATAAAGAGTGCCATTGGAACCAAGATTTTTTGAAATACTGACAGGCTTTGTTCCTTAACAATATTATACGTAGCCTGCCCTACAGTTATGGCCACAATAAGGGTCAGAAATACACTGCTATCCATCGTCATTCCCTTTCCAGTCCAAAACGCAAAGAGAATCGCGCCCAGACCACCAAAAAGTAATACCGCAAATGCTTGAAGCGATTTAATTTTCAGTTGCAGTTGTTTTTGAGGTCTCATTTGTGCGATGCCCTCGCCAGAAGAAAGGAACAAATAGGCCTTATAAAATCCGTGTAGAATTAAATGGACGACTGCCGCATTGAAAAACCCCAAACCACATTGCATAATCATAAAACCCATTTGTGCAATGGTAGAACATGCTAGTTTTTGTTTAACATTTACTTGAAGCAGTTTCGTAAATTGAGCGATAATAGCGGTAAATCCTCCAATGATAAAAAGAATGGTCAAGGTCTCAGAGGCAAACAATAGTGTTGCAAACAATGCTAGTAAAATACCAGAACCATTCACAAAACCGGCATGCATGAGTGCCGAAGCTGGTGTCGGCGCAGTCATTGCAGACAACAACCAACGATGAAATGGATATATTGCCGACTGCACTATGGCTGCTGCAATGATGAACAGTGCAGATGGGATAAGGATGAAAAGTGGCAAGTCACCAACTACCTGTGACAAACCACTAATTGTAAATTGTTTACTGTATAAAACCATCAACAGTAGCGCCGTAGTTAAAAATAAAGTGCCTGTTAAGAAGTAATTTCGGGTAAATTTTGAAGCTTCTCTGGCTTCTCCCCATGTTTCATCAATACCAATCAATTGAGACATTAAAACTCCCATGATGAACCAGCTGAACAGGACAAGTAAAACATGGTTAGACATGACCAATAGCATGACCGACATTGTAAAACCCAAACAGAGCATCATAAATCGGGAATAAAATCGAAATCCTTTAAGATAGCTGCTTGCGTAGGTGCTTACAATGGCACTAAAAAAAGTAACCGCAGCCCAGATTAAAATGGTAAAACCATTAATTCGGAAAAGATTTCCGAAATACCATTGGGGCATTTCATTAAAATTAAGAATGAGAAATAGCATATTGCCAGCAAACAGAACCCACAAAAAGTTAGAAACCAGTCTGTAAACCGCCTTCTTTTGAACATCTTCATATTTGCCACCAATGATTCGTGACATGTTTAAATCTAAATTGTTTTCAAGAGTCATTTTTAAGTGTTTAATGATTTTTATTTCGTACTATCTGAATTTGAACTTATGTCATTACTCTCTCCTCGCATTTTAGCAAAGAAGACCAATCCTAAAATAAAGCTGCATAGAACCAACTTATCAAGGAAAATATGATTATTCAAATAGGACATCCCGATAAAGAATACGAGGAGCATTAGGCCTAGAATTGGTAAAAATGTTGATTTTGAAAATTGCATGTTTGATTAAATTGAGATTAGACCTTATTTAGCGACACTGATTTCTAGAATACCATTGATTTTTAAATTCTGACCAAGACTTCTGGTGTTGTTGATGAATTCTTTTGCAATTACTTTTTCCTTTTCCAACTCTTTAATGCGCCCATCTAATTGATCTGTTTTACATTTGTGGTTACCTTCCCACATTTGAAGTCTCTGAATCTTGTGAAAGTTTATTTTTTCATCAATCAAATTCACGATAATATGAGACGCTTCAGAAGGTGTAAACTCCCCTTTAACCAATTGAATTTTTTGAGCTACTTTTTCGGTTTGTTTTAATTCTTTTGTTTCCATTTTAATTGATTTTGACTATTTTTTAGTGACTAGATATTTTTTTCGGTACAAAGGTTATGCATAATATCCATTTATTTTTATTTATATTTGTTATGTTATATATAAAATATATTTATGCACTATACTCTTCACCAACTTCAGATTTTTTTGAAAATCGCTGAATTAAAAAGTATTACCAAAGCATCAGAAGCCTTGCATTTAACTCAACCAGCAGTGTCTATACAACTTAAAAATTTTCAAGATCAGTTTGAGATTTCACTAACTGAGGTAGTGGGAAGACAACTTTTTATTACTGATTTTGGAATGGAAATAGCCAATGCTGCAGAAAAAATTCTTAATCAGGTACATGCTATTAATTATAAAACATTAGCCTATAAAGGACAACTTTCGGGGCGTCTTAAAATTTCTGTAGTCTCCACAGGAAAATATGTAATGCCTTACTTTTTGTCAGATTTCATGAAACAAAATGAAGGGATTGACCTCTTTATGGATGTGACTAATAAATCCAGAGTCATTGAAAGTTTAGAATTGAATGAAGTGGATTTTGCACTGGTATCTGTTTTACCAAAAAAACTAAAGTTTCATAAGGTAGAACTCATGCAAAATCAACTTTTCTTTATTGCGAGCAGTGGATTAAAACTAAAAAAGAATCTCACTAAGAAGAACTTATTCGAGAAATTTCCTTTGATTTATAGAGAACAAGGTTCTGCGACAAGAAATGCCATGGAAACGTTTATAACTAAGAACGGTTTTTCAGTGACAAAAAAGATAGAGTTAACTTCAAATGAAGCAGTAAAACAAGCTGTTCTAGCAGGATTGGGGTGTTCGGTCATGCCGCTTATTGGTAATAGAAACGAACTTAAAAATAAAGATTTACAGATTGTTCCGGTCAAAGGATTACCCATCAATACAGTATGGCACTTAATATGGTTAAAATCTAAAAATTTATCACCAGTAGCATTAGCCTATCTAGATTTTATAAATTCTGAAAAGGCATCTATCATAAGCCAGAAGTTCGCATGGGGAGATGACTTTAAGCCTTCTATATAGACCCATTAGAACATTTTACATTTCAAATATCTCTAATTGAAAATTCTCTAATCTTTTATATAAAGAATTTCAGTTAAATTATATTTAGAAAAAAAACAAAAACCTAACAAAAGTCATATTTTACTCAATTGAGAATATGTTTATTTGTGATGTTATTTATTGTGGTTGGTTGATAACAGAAAAAAGGGAGTAATTCTAAATGAATGGTTCTCTTTTTTTTTGCTTTATAACAAAAGATAGAATCTATTAATCCTCCTTACCAAAATTCCTTACTTTTATTCATTCCCGATGTTTGAGTAATTTATTGTATTTTTCTTATCTTTTAAAACCAACCGATTATGAAAAAATCTTTATTAATACTATTAGTTTTTATTTTGTTTAGTTGTGATGCCGAAAGTATTGCACGTTTAGGTCAAGAACGTTTACAAGAGACAGAACCTACCAAATAGGTTTATGCACCTTTTGTGACGATTATGGTAACATTACCTGGTATTGTATTTCTGAAACTGAATATAACAAACTTAAAGGGCTTCCAAAATCTTGTGAAACAATTTCAATAACTTCTTTAAGTGGCACTATGCATTCTGATATAATAAACAGAAACAGTTTTAGACTTGCTAAGTCCCCTTGTATTAAATAAGTTTAATTTAAAAAAAGCCTCACATATCTGTAAGGCCATGATTTTTCCCCCATCCTACTGAGAAAATAGGCAATAAAAAAATCTCTTAAAGTTAACTAATATTTGAATTAAATAAAAAACGTATCATTAGAGGCATCAGGTGATTCTAAATATTAAGTTTCTCTTCTATTTTATTTACTTTTTTATTTAAATAATTAGGTGGCTTAAGTCGCACTCCAAAAAAAAGATGATAAGAAACTCTGGTATCAAAATTGATTACCGTTGTATTCTGTTGGGCGTACTGCGTTCCTAATAAATTGGCATAGAGACCCATATAAAATCTATCCCCATTATAACCTATACCCGTTTTACCTTCCCATCTAACTATAAAATTGTCTTGTTTTGTAATCACACTTTCAGAAACCAAACGCGTAGTTATTTTTGAATTTAAATAGCCTATTGACCCCGAAAGCCCTAAAGACAAATAAAAATTTTCTTTAAAAACAAAGGTATAGGCATAACCTGGTCCGACGCTAGTTTCAATATTATTCGATTTTTGTGTACTTGTTCCAGCAGATTTATCATCTATTGTATAGTAGCGTAAATTAAACACAGGAATAAAACTACCAACACTTTTTAACTGTCGTTCGGTTTGGGTAGCTAAACTTCTCAAAGAAAATTTTGAATTGCTTGTATAACCAGATGCTATGTTCAGTCCTGTGTAGTGTAAATCAGGAAACTGAAAATAAGGATCCCCAGGTAAAAAGGTGTTAAAATCCTGTGAATTATAAAGGTAATATCCTTTTACTTTTGAATAAGAAGCATCAACAAACCAATGTTTAAATATTAAGGAGGTCCCTAATTCAAATGATTTTGTTTTGCCTTTCATTTCTTCATCACCATTTCCCGGGAGAAAATCAGGGGTAAATTGAAAGCCAAATGAAATGAACCGATAATTAAGGTTCAAACGTAAATTAGTAGGCGTATTAGGGTATAGAATAACTTTATTATTTGTAGTTTTTACTTCAAATATTTCATAAGAATTATTGAATGAAATATCCAAGGCTAATTGATTATTCATTTTTTCAATATAGTTTTCTTCCGTCTTGATGCGAATGGAATCCACTATTTGCGAATAACATATACTATTGATAAGAAAAAGAATTAATGCTAAAATTTTTCGATTTAATCTCATAAAACAGAAACAATAGCTTGATAATTACAACGCCTTTTATTCATAAATAAATTTACAATAATAAAAATAACTAAATGTTTCAGATTACGGTATTGTATATGATTAATTAATACAAATCCCCTAAATATTTTAAAAGATGCTAGTATACATCTTTATGAATAAAGTTTTTAATTGTTAAAATTTGTTAAATTATTACTTTGTTATGCATAGTACTGTAACATTTTTATTTTAAGGTCGTCTATATAGTACAAGTCAATAAAAAACAGAAATTATGAAAACTAATAATCACATTAAAAGGCGTTTTATGACAACCGATAACGATTTTATATATACTTATTCTAACATATCAATTCCGGTAATAATGAATAGTCTAAAACCAGTTAAGCACATTAAAACAATATAAGCAATCAAAAAAACAGAAATCATGAGAACTACAAAAAACAATCATCTACACAGAACATTTGACAACACAAAAAGTTACGCTTGGAATAATTTAAGAAGATTTAAATAAAATTCTTTAACTACACATCATCAATCAACATCAATCATAAAAAGGGCTCAATAATTTGAGCCCTTTTTTTATACCTCAATTATTTCACTTAAGAAAAAATAGTTATAAAAAAATAATGTAATCTATAGAAATTACAATACTGAATACTTTTATTAAAATAAAGTATGTAACTCCGGATAATCAACCTTATTTAAAATATCAGAATAATTACTGTTTATATGAGAATTCATGACCTCCTTTGAAACAGTAAAAGATTCAAATTCTTTTTTTGTAAAAGAGTTTAATAATTCATTTACTTGCTGCATTTCTAAATTAGGGTCTAGCCAATCCAATTCATCACTTTCATTAAGAATTAATGGCATTCTATATTCTCCAAGAGTGTTTTTTTTGTTGTGTATTTTTTTGAAGTCATCATTTGCCAAAGTTGTTATCAAAGAAACGGTATAAACATGCTCCTCAAGTTCTGTATATATACCTGCAATTCCCATGATAGAATCGTCTCTATATTTTATATAATGTGGATAATTTTGCCCATTAAAACCATGCGGTTCAAAAAAACCATCTGCAATTATTAAACACCTATCGTTCTCTATTGGTTTATGAAATAGCGGGCTTTCAATCAAACCTTCGGCACGCGCATTAAGGGTGTTGCTTTTTTTTAAAAATTCTTTTCTTTGGTTAATATTATAATTTTCTGGAAGCATCCCCCAATAGGCAGGCACAAAATTAAAAGGTTCAATATCTTTAATAATAAAAATCACCTCTTGTTCAAATCCGTTTCTGTGGTAAAAAGGTTTATAAATATTTAAATCGCTTTGAGAAACATCAAAACGCTTTCTTATAGTTTCGTCCTTTTTAGTTAAAGAAATATGATAACACATATTTGTAATCT
>JAHENA010000096.1 GCA_024643405.1 Flavobacteriales bacterium
AGCACAACGGCATAAACCCCTGGCCTTTCAGATAACAGACTTTTATTATCTAAAATTTGCTTGTAAATCTTAAGTGCTAATTCATATTTGCCAGAATTTTTATAAGATAGCGCCAAATTATTTCTGGATTTCTCAATAGCTTCTACATTATCTCCAGGAAGGTTTTCTTGCAAATTAATGGCCTTTTTATAATAAAAAATAGACTCATCATATTGTTCCATTTCTCCAAAAACCAACCCAAGATTATTATAAAAAAAGGACTTGTATTTTCTAATGTTCGTTGTTTGGTCTAACCCTTCTAGCAATGAAATCGCCTCAACAGAAGTTACTTCACTACCCGTAAAGTCCTTTTCATCTCTTTGAATTGCAGCAATCTCCAGGAGAACATGAACAATTTCTAAACGCTCATTTAAACCGCGGTAAATTTTTTCGGCTTTATGAAAATAATAATAGGCACTGTCTATAATAAGTGTTTTCTCTCTAAAATAAACACCTAAATTGTAATTTGCCTTGCCTAATGATATGGAATCTCTAACTTTTTCAGATAAATTAAGGTTTTCAATATTTATTTTTTTAAAAAGATCATAATAACCTAATTCCCAGTAAATAGTAGAAATGCGCCTATTTGAATTAATTAAGGTAGTGTCAATTTGTATTTCTTTTGACATTATTCTGGCGCGTTCAGCAAAGGATAACCTCTTCTGCTCTGAGAAAGTTAGTTTGTCTTTAGAATACTTTCTGTATAATTGTATGCTATCTAAATCAACTTGATTACGCACTGATTGTGAGACCAATTGATTGAAACAAATCAGACAAAGAATATATAATACAATTTTATAACGCAACTATTATTTAATATTAACCATTTCCTCAAATGTATTTATAATTTTTTAATTTAATTAATATAAAAAGCCCTTTACAACAATTTGCAAAGGGCTTTAATTATTATTTATAATTTTTTATAACTAGTCTGTTATAACTCCTCCTTCATTTCCAAGTCCACCACCAGTCATAAATGTTGTATCATTTGTTGGTGAAACTAATACATCATCTTCATTTAAATCTTGTTTGGTGCATGATGTAAAGGTTGCTAAAAATAAAGCGGCTATTAAAGTAATTTTTAAGGCTTTCATATCTATTCGGTTTTAAGGTTATACAAATTTTTCTCTATAATTATTTTTAAATAATTCAATTATTATCAAGACTTTGAAACCAAAATCTTTAATGAGGGAAAAAATGGATAATTAATTTAAAATCGAATGCACAAAAGCACACGCGTGTTTTTATATATGTTTTTTTGAGGGATATGACATTGCTGTCATTGAATGGATTAATTTTCTTAAAAAGCAGAGGGAATATAAATGCGCCTATTAAGAACTGCTAATATAGGCTAAAATACATAACTAAAAAAAATATAAACGATAAAATGTTTATTTTTATCGATAAAATGTAATTTTTAAATGATTAAATATCAAAATAATCGACGAAATGCATAAATAGATATGCCCTTAATAAACTTAGGACAGGGTTGACCCGCCAAGTATTAAACTCGTTTTTATGATTTTTGTTGAATAATCCAAATCATTCAACGATTTGTTCTGAAGCCTTTTTATGAGTAATTGTGCAGCACAAGAGCCAATATCTTTAGCATGCTGACGTATTGTGGTTAGTCTTGGGATACAATGATTAGACATGGATTTACTGGTATATCCAATAACCGATAGGTCCTTGGGCACTTTAACACCATTACTTAAGGCCGTATTTATTGCAATAATACCGGATGAATTATCTGCAGAAATAACACCATCAACGTCCATATTTTCCTTTAGAAACTGCCTGATTTTTTGTTGAGCATCATCTAGTCGGTCTATTTTTAAAACGGAGCCTTTTACTTTAGATTCTTCATTAATCGCCTTTAAAAAACCCTTTTCTCTTAACTTGCCAACACTCAAATCATCTATGTTACTAAATAAAGCTATATGCCTTCTATTTTCAGTTATTAATTTTTTCGTAGCATTATAAGTGGCTTCAAAGTCATCAACAATAACTTTATCACATAAAACATCATTGGCAACTCTGTCAAACATCACAATCGGCAGCCCTTGATTAATTGTTTTGACAAAATGCGCTATTTCATTTTTAATTTGAGTTTCTTTAGCTACAGCAAGAATAAATCCATCAACACTACCATTAGCCAATAATTGCAAACTACTGATTTCCTTTTCTAAAGATTCATTGGAGATACAGGTAATAATATTATAACCTTGCTCTGTGGCTTCTCTTTCAATACCGAACAAGACTTTAGCTAAAAAATGATTCAGCACATCGGGAATAATGACACCTATCGTTTTTGTTTTGTTCTGCTTTAAACTCAGGGCTACTTTATTTGGCTTGTAATTATATAAAGCGGCAAGTTCTTTCACGCGTTTGACAGTTTCTGCACCAATCTCCTCACTATTATTAAGAGCCTTAGAAACAGTCGATATTGACACGTTTAACTCTTTTGCTAATTGTTTTAATGTAACCATACTATTAACGCATTGATTTCCTGTATGCAATTTACGAAAATAGCGGTTAAATAATGAATCGCAAAATTTAAAATAATAATAGCTTGGTTATTAAAAATAAGCAAAAAAAGAAAAGACGCTTATCCTTCTAAGAAAGCGCCTTTTCACTATTAATCATTTTAAGACTGATAGTCTATAACCAACCATTACAAAAGTAAAATCTTAATCATTAACAAAACGTAACAAATGTTACATAATTTGAGTCCTTAATTTAGTTGATTATAATTTTTTTATTAATCAGTCCTTGATCGGTTTCTAATTGTATAATATAGGCACCATTACTAACTTTTAATGGAATCGTTATCCGATTTGAAAACTTTTTAATTCCTTGTATTTCTTGCCCCAAAATAGTCAGTATGGATCCCTTATTTACTAACGCGTCTGACTTTAAAATAATGGTCAGATCTGAATTATTGTTATCATAATAGGTTATGAATTCATTTTTTAGCACCAAATCATCTACCCCTAGGGACTTTTGAGTCGGTTGAAAAACAAGTTTAAATCGGTCATTATAAGTACCCTTATCTAAATATATTTCAAAAGGAACTTCATTAATCTGATTAGTTTCTTCAGTTATATTATCTTTTATATATATTGATTTATTGGTGTCAATATTTTCAATATGATCTAATTTAATTTTAATAAGCCCCCCTTTGTTAACAATCAGACCTAATGGAAATTCCTGATCATCATTAAAATTGTTGACACCTTGTATAACAAACTTATTGCTATCTACCGTCCAGTACATATCTTCCTTATTAACATCAGCCATAAAGGCATCATAACCAATATCAAACCCTAATGATGCATTCTCGTTTGCTCCAATAACTATTTGTCTGTGATAACCTTCAGGAGAATCATACATTAATCGAATTAAAGGATTTGAATAAGCAGCATCCGTATTTTTAGTTTTTGATTTAGTTTGAGTTGACTTTAAAAAAACAGAGGTCGATGTTGATTCCTTTTGGAATACACGCTGACTATTTTTAAATATGACATTACCTCCGGTGGCCCCAACAGTTGAAACAAAAAAACCTTGACTAACTGGAATAAAATCGCCAGGTGTTTTTGAACTTATCAGACCATTATCGTTAATTCGGAAGTCATTTGATATGGCTGGTACGCCTCCTGTTAGATTAAAAGTTGCATAGCCTCCGACATAATTTCCTAATATATGAGAATCCTCCTTTCCAAAGTGATCCCAAAAATAAATGGTACCATTAAAAATATCAACCGCATTATTGCCACCATTGGCAGTACTTAAGTTATCTAAAATAAAAGATCTGGCATCAATAGCTGACGGATACGGATTCCCAATGAGTCTTTCAACATCATCTGTTCCCGATATTTTATTGAGAGGTAACGTAATATTCCCATTATATGGCAAACCCATGAATACATAATTTTGACGCGACCCAACCGAAACAGAACCAGAAGTCCCTTTCAGTGTAAAGCCCTCGCCTGGAAGTAATGAAAACACTTCATTTATCTTCGCCCATGCATTATAATTACCAGACTGACCATAGTATTTGTACATCCAATATGAGCTGATGGTTCTTGGAGTTGTTGGAGTACTAGAATCTGCAGCTGAATAGGAAGCACTAAAATTTAACGGCACATAGGATGATGAAGAGGTGCCATCATACATCATCCCTGAAATAGTATAATTATTATTTAACTTTGGTAATCCTGTTCCTCTGGAAGCACTATTTCCTGAAATAGGCCCCACTGATGACGACCAATAATTATAATTAAATCCGTTCGCAGTACCTTGTTGATCGCGTTCTATATAACCTCCACTATCAGTATCTAAAATACTTCCCTCTAATTGCATTAATTGAGATTCGCCTTCCAAGTCAATGACACCATCCAATTCTAAATAATGTGAAATTGTTATACTTTGACCGGTCCCTGTTCCTGTATTGATATCTGTTACACCATCTATAGTTAACTTTCCAGAACGAGACACCAATGCTAATAATGAAATATTTCTAGTTCCTGAATTTATGTTATTACTTAATTCAACGATATTCCAATCTATAGAAGTTGTGCCGTCAATACCTGTGGTGTTTGGTAGATAAATATCGCTATTATTCAACCAGGTTGCAGGTGTGTCCCAAGCACTATTGCTATTGCTTTTATAAGGAAGCGGTGCAGTGACACTTTGGGAGGAGACCATATTTTGTGGTATGCCAGAGATATTATAACTAGAACTATCAGAGGCATTATTTGCATTTAATGGATAATACCCGCGTAAATTGCTCCATAATAACCCACCAGACATCGTTAATTGTGTTTCTGTTCCTTTTATATTCGTAGTATTTTGTTGAATGTGCTGATTCATCATTTCCCTTATTTGAACTTGACTTAAAGCAACATTCCAAATGCGCACTTCTTGAATGCGTCCATCAAAATAATTCATATTTGAAGAGGTGGTAGTAAAATTTTTTGAGTCTGCTCCAATAAGAAAATTTCTAGCCGTATCAAGAGGTGCTGAAGATGGCGTAGCAGAAATAACTTCAAGTCCATCTATAAACATTTTTACAATGGTAGCATTATACGTAATAGCAATGTGGTGCCATTTATTATTTGGGATGGCATAAGGTGATGTGATGTTGACTACTTCGTTATTTGAGGCACCATACCATATGAGGTTAGGATAATTATTTTTTATACTTAAATGATAGCCTGTTTTGTTTGTAGCATCAATGTTTCCTTTGGATAGAATCGTTCCTGTAGCGACTGTTGCTTTTTGAAAAACCCACGATTCTAATGAAAATGAACTTGTTAAATCATGATTATCAGAAAAATCAATATAATCTTTAACCCCATCAAAACCAATAAAATTATCCATGATATGAATGGTATAGTCTTCAACCTCGCCATCAAATCCAGTCTCACAACTTGACGAAGGAATTACATTATATTTTGTAGAAACACGCATACGTGTCGTACCGACAACCGCTGTTACAGGCACTGTAACAGATTTTGGTGAACTTGAGGTAAGACCATTAACCACATTAGTTGCAGAACCCATATCATATTCTTCTCCCAAATCAGCAAAATCGCCATCTCTGTTCCAGTCTATCCATACTTTGGCGTAATTTTTATAATTCCCATCTGTATTTACTTTTACAGATAAATTATACGTAGAGCCTCTATAAATTTTAGTAAATATACTTGTGAAATCTTCATAACCATTATCCTTAATTACATCAGAATTATTTATGGTATTAAAAGATACGTTGGTTACACCATCTAAGTAAGAAGTAGTTCCATATGACGTACAATATCTTTCTGTGCCATCTTTTATTATAAGAGTATAGTCTTCAACTTCCCCATCAAAACCTGTCTCACAACTTGACGAAGGAGATACATTATATTTTGTAGAAACTCTCATTCTGGTAGAACCAACAATAGCCGTCATTGGCACTGTTATCGATCTAGGTGAGTTTGAAGTGGGACCATCAGTAACTTTAAAAGCAGAACCCATGTCATAATCCTCTCCCGAATCCGTAAAATCGCCATCACCGTTCCAGTCTATCCAAACTTTGACGTAATTTCTATAGTTACCATCTGTATTCACATTGACTGTTAAGTTATACGTTGTGCCTTTGTAAACATTGGTATATATATTTGTGAAATCTTCGTAGCCAGAGTTCTTAATGATGTCTGCCTTATTAATGGTATTAAAAGAAACGAAAGTTATACCATCATTATAAGTAGTGGTACCCGATGAAGCACAATATTGTGCATAACTTATGAAACTGAACAGCATAAAACATGCTGATAAAACTATCTTAGATAGATTTTGGAAGCTGAGAGACTTCATGTTTGAGAGTTATTTAGCAATTACCCCTCAAAAGTAAAAAAATATTTGAATAATAACGATAAAAAGTAAATAAATTCGATGAATTACATCTTTTTTTTACTTTTTAAAAATCTTGAAAGTTTCGCGTCTTACATTTCTGAACAAATATCACCTAAATGATTCTCTCAATTTATTGGATGATAATCTTTTTATTGACTAACCCTTGATCAGTTTCTAATTGTATAATATAAGCACCATTACTAACTTTTAATGGAATCGTCATTCGATTTGAAAACTTACCAATTGTTTGTATTTCTTGCCCCAAAATATTCAGTATGGATCCCTTATTCACCAACGCGTCTGACTTTAAAATAATGGTGAGATTTGAATTATTGTTATCATAATAGGTTATGAATTCATTTTTTAGCTCCAAATTATCTACCCCTAAGGACTTTTGAGCCGGTTGAAAAACAAGTTTAAATCGGTCATTATAAGTACCCCTATCTAAATATATTTCAAAAGGAACTGCATTTATCTGATAGGTTTCCTCTGTAAGATTATCTTTAATATACAATGATTTGTTAGCATCAACATTTTCAAGATAATCAATTTTAATTTTAATAAGACCCCCTTTATTAACAATTACCCCTAAAGGAAATTCCTGACCCTCATTAAAATTATTGACACCTTGAATTACAAATTTAGCACCCTCAAGTGTCCAATACATATCTTCTTTATTAACATCAGCCATAAAGGCATCATAACCAATATCAAACCCATTACTGGCATCTTTATCAGCGCCAATAGCTAATTGTCTGTGATAGCCTTCTGGCGAATCATACATCAATCTTATTAAAGGCGCAATACTATAATTAGTTGTCTGAGAAGTGGTCTTTGATTTATTATTTTTCATAAATACTGAATTGATCTGCGATTCTGGAACAAATACGCGTTGGCTGTTTTTAAATACAATATCTCCTCCTGCAACACTTACTAAATCAACGCCATTACCATCTTTAAATCCATCTAATGCTGTCGACACAAAAAATCCTTGATTAACAGGGATATATGGCCCAGGCACTTTAAGTGCGGGTGGTGGCGGAGCTCCACCCCCGCTTTGAGTAATTGCATCCGTTCCTCCTAATAAATTATAGGTTGCATAACCACCTATATAATCGGCTAAATAATGAGAATCTGTTTGTCCATAATGATCCCAATAATAAATGGCTCCATTTATTACTGTAGTTGTATTATATCCGCCATCGGCTACACTTAAATTATCTAATATAAATTCACTTGCATCCATGGCTGATGGATACGGGTTTCCAACTAAACGGTTTTTATCTCCAGTTGGGTTCGACCCAGAAATTTCCTTTACTAAAGGCAACGTGAAATCACCATTATAAGGCAAGCCTTTAAAGACATAATTTTGATTTGTTAAAATATCTACAGGTCCTGAAGTCCCTTTCATAGTCCAGCCTTCACCAGGTAATAAGGAGGTAGTTTCATCAATAGGATTCCATGCAGAATAATCACCATCAGCGCCATAATAAGTATACATCCAATATGTACTCAATGTTTTGGGCGCAGCAGGGGTATCTGCAGCATAGGCCGATGGATCAAAAGTTAAATTTTGATATGAATTTAATGCGGTTCCATCAAATAAAACCTCACCAATTTTAGCATTAGGATTGGTGCTTGACACCCCAGTCCCACGAGTTGCTGTATCTCCTCCAATAGGACCCACGGACGATGACCAATAATTATAATTAAAGCCATTAGCAGTACCCTGCTGCGCGCGTTCAATGTAACCGCCACTATCAGCATCAAGCACACTTATTTCGGTTTGCACCAATTGAGATTCTCCTTCTAATTTTATAACGCCATCTAGTTCCAGGTAATGTGAAATAGTTAGACCTTGGCCCGTTCCCGTTCCTGTATCGATATCAATCGTACCTTCCATTGTTAACGTGCCGCCGGTTTGAATTAAACTGAAAAGGGAAATATCCCGGGCTCCAGAAGTAATATTGTGACCTATTTCAACTGTATTCCCGTCCATTAATGAACCATCAAGCCCCAATGTATTTGGAAGCATTATTTCGGATCCGTTAAGCCATGTACTTTCAGCATCCCAAGTACCGTCAGCAACAGAAATATATGGCGCAGGAATGCTTTGAGATCTTACTAATATTAAGTCTTTATTTTTATCTAAATATCTTAATCTTAAAAAGTAACGATCATTGGTTAAGCCTTCTACTGTTGACCCATAAAAGCTATTAAAATCATAATATACCCGCAACCCACTCCATGGTTCTGCAGGGATTTCATTACTGGCTGTAGAAAACGGAATAATTTTTCCGCTAACAAAGCCACCGGCATTTTTTTCTAATTCTTGATTCATGATATAATGTACTTGGTCTTCAGACAAAGCTACATCCCATACTGTTACTTCATCAATATCTCCTAATAAAGGATTGATTACAGTACTCGCATTAATATATACAGCACCAACACAAAAATTATTGAAATTGGGTGAAGGGTGTACTATATTATTCACCGATTGGTCCAACATGCCATCAACATACAATATAACAGACCCACTTTGGTAAACAAAAGCAATATGATGCCATTTACTATCGGCTATCGTCATATTTGAGGTATATTTTGGCGTGGCATCATCAATTATAATTTCAACCTTATTTGCACTATTTAAACGCATTTGTAATTTTTCCCCTTTTGCCATAATGGTTCTGGTTACAGCATCGGCTGGATCAATTTTAATCCAGGCGGCAATGGAGAAATTATCGCCATTTAAATTTAAAGAAGATTCTCCTACCAAATAATCCCCTGTTCCTATAGAGATCGCATGATTTTCCATTAATTTTGGCGCTTTTCCAAAGGTAAAATATTTGGTGCCATCAAAATTATACCATGTTTTATAGACTCTGCTATCTTCTTTATCTTTAATAGCTACCCCTAGAGCATCTTTGTCAATTTTTAATGGGATGACATCTATAATATTAGCGCTTGCAAAAGCCGGATCATCAGCAACAATGAGCACATATTCTTCATCAGCAGTTTTATCAAAAACGCCAATAAAGGCATTTTCAGGGATTCCTATATAAACATTTTCATCATCATCGCCAGCAACCTGCGCTGATTCAACCATTTTCCATTTCCTATCAATTCTAGTTACAGTAGTTGTAATATCAGATGGATTCGATCCAATAGTTATTAAATTCGTCTCAGTTCCTGTATAAGCGCCATTATTATTCCCCCATACCAGAAAATCACCATCATGACTCAATTGATTAGGGTTTTTACTATTGGTAGTAAACAGCCCTTCTATACCAATGGTAACCTCGTTTGGTGTATTTACAGATTTTGATTGTTTTTGATTTAAATCGGAATTGTCATCTCTACCAATCCCTGCAACATCATAATTAAAACCATTATTTGCAGATACATCCCAAACAATGTTGTTTGAAGCAAAAGAATTCACATAGTTTTTTGTTGCGATATTGGATGGTCCTAAGGTGATGCCATACTTAATGGCCAAATAAGATTCTATTTTTTGTCGGTCTGTATCATTTACGCGTTCAGCAAACGTGAATATTTCTGCAATGCGCCCGTTAAGATTTCCAAAGGTAGCATGAGCATTTTTTCCAATATTAA
>JAHENA010000018.1 GCA_024643405.1 Flavobacteriales bacterium
GTTTTTTGAATTTAATTCCAATAAATAGCGTTCACAAATGCGCTTCGTCATACCCATGATGCTTATAGGATTCACCGCTTTATCCGTTGAAATAAACACCATTTTTTTAGTCTTATTTGTTAAGGCCAAATCTGCTAAAAACTGAGTTGCTAAAATATTTAATTTGACCGCTTCATAGGGATTGGTCTCCATCATTGGCACATGCTTGTAGGCAGCTGTATGAAATACCATGCTTGGCTTATAGGTGTTAAAAAGTACCTGCATTGATTCTTCATCTCTGATATCAGTTAAGACAAAATAAATATTTTGTTTTTGAGACAGTTCCAATTTTTTTTGCAAATAATAAAGTGGGGATTCAGCATTATCAAGTAGAATAAGCTTTTTAAACGGGCTATTTAAAAGAAGTTGGGCAAGACCACTTCCAATGGTTCCTGCAGCACCCGTAATTAAAATAGTTTCCTCAGAAAAATCAAAATCAGAATGTAATAAGAAATTATTTTCTGTTGTTTCTAAGGAACAATTCTTTAATAATTTTTTGATGTAATTGGAAGCATCCTTATCCATAGGTATTATTCGTTTAAAAGTAGAAAAAAAAGGGGGGCATTGCTTATGCAAAATATAAAAAATAACTATCTCACCCTAATGGAATTTACAGAAACTCAAAAACTGTTATTGAGTTATAACTCTGAAGATGGTTATGATAATAAGTTTTAGATCAAACCAAAAACTACTTTTTTCAATATAGAGCTCATTTAACCTATTTTTTTTAGGAATAATAGACTGAATAAAGAATGCTTCAGGGTCCTTTGCCACTTTTAGGAGTTCTACCTCATTTCTAAATTCAATAGAAGCTAAACTAGTGATACCTGGTCTTACTGAAAGGACTATTAAATCTTCTTTAGGGTAATAATTCACATATTTCCGCAATTCTGGTCTAGGACCTACAAAACTCATATCGCCCAGTAAAATATTTAAAAGCTGAGGAAATTCATCAATTTTATAACGCCTCAAAAAATAGCCTACTTTAGTAATTCTGGAATCTTTATTCCCTAAGGTTAATAAGCCTTTTTTATCAGATTCCATTTTCATGGTTCTGAATTTAAAAATATTGAAATCTTTATTATTTAAGCCCACTCTTGATTGGATAAATAAAATAGGCCCTTTGGAATCTAATTTTATAATGATTGCTAAAATCATTAAAATAGGAGCTAATAAAATGATTCCAAAAAAGGAAAAAATGATATCAAAGATCCTTTTTATCATATCATTAAGGCGAAGAAATATTTAAAACGGTAGCAATGCTATCGCAATTTTGAACGGTCATTAGCATTGCTTTGTCTTTATATTCACCTTCAATGGCATAAATGCCACATGGTTTATCTCTTGGTGTGCTTTTAGAGAAATTAACATCTCCTTTTTTTAGTAAATAGGATATAGTAGTTGAATCAATCCTTTTAGCTGATAATTCAATTAGGATGGCTTCTGAAAAGACTATTTTTTTTGTGTTAATGTTTTTTAAAACTCTGGCTTCAGGTCCGTAATCACATGATACCTTCTTTCCGTTCAAAAAAAATGCCAATATGATTAAACCAATAGAGAAGCCACCAAGGTAATATCCAATACGTTGTAATAATGTCATCTAAAAAATTAAAATTTTGAAATATGTTTCAGAAGTTTAAAATATGAGCAAATTGATATCGCTATATTTTAAATCAAACCATTCTCCTACGGATTTATTGGTTAAAATTCCGTGGTAAAAATACAACCCATTTTTTAAACCTTTATCAAATCTCAAAGAATTTTCAATACCTCCATCATCGGCTATCTTTAGCAAGTAGGGTGTAAATATATTGCTGATGGAAATGGAAGACGTTCTAGAATACCTCGCAGGAATATTTGGCACACAATAATGCACCACACCATGTTTAACAAAGGTTGGATTTTTATGTGTTGTCACTTCACTAGTTTCAAAACAACCTCCCATATCGATGCTCACATCAATAATTATAGCACCATTTTTCATGTTTTCTACCATCGTTTCAGTCACTACAATTGGCGATCTATTACTTCCTCTTACAGCGCCAATAACAACATCACAACGTTTCAATGCTTTGGTTAAATTTTTGGGCTGCAGTGTTGATGTAAACATTGGTCTTCCTAAATTGGTTTGAATACGCCTCAATTTAGAAATAGAATTATCAAAAATCTTCACATTAGCTCCTAATCCAATAGCACTTCTCGCAGCAAATTCGCCCACCGTTCCGGCGCCAATAATCACCACTTCAATAGGTGGAACACCACTAATGTTACCGAACAATAACCCGTTGCCCTCTGAACTGTTGGACAATAATTCTGAGGCTATCAAAGCACTAGCGATTCCAGCTATTTCACTTAAAGACCTTACCGCTGGATATAATCCGGATTCATCTCTGATAAATTCAAAAGCCAGAGCCGTAATCCTTTTTGAAGCCAAAGCCTCAAAATATTTTTTGCTCTGTGTTTTTAATTGTAATGCAGATATAAGTATGGTTTGTGGGTTGAGTAATTTAATTTGTTCTAGGCTAGGCGGTTCTACCTTCAAAATCATAGGGCATGCATATACTTTAGCGGCATCTTTGGTTATCTCAGCACCTGCCTCACTATAATCTGAATCACTGAAATTAGCACCATTTCCGGCTCCGGATTCTAAAAGAACCTTATGACCATTACTGATTAAAGCAGAAACGGCATCCGGTGTTAAACAAACACGCTTTTCCTGAAAAGCTGTTTCTTTGGGAATTCCAATATATAATTCACCTTTACGTTTAAAAATTTCCAACATTTCTTCTTGAGGTAAGAGCTGTTGCTTAGTAAATGGTGACAGTGATTTAGACATAATATCTCTTGTTTAATAAAAAATCAAATTACAAATAAAATTTTGAATCTTTGAAGTGAATCTTAAAATATTGTTGAATTAGATTATTAAATATAATCAGATAATCCCTATTAAAATAATGGGCAGTTACGGTTTTACCGTAATCCTAATTATTTTCAAAGTTGTAACTTTACTTCTATTATTTTTTTATGAATTTAAAGCTAATAATTTCTCTCATTTTCTTGTTTTCTTTAACAAGTTTAGCTCAGCAATACTCTATAAAAGGCGTTGTTAAGGATCAAAATAACCAACCGATTGCTTTTTGTAATGTGACCTTAACTGAAGTAGAAAATAATACTTCTGTTTCCGGAACAACCACCAATGATGATGGCTCTTTTTTAATTGAGAATTTAAAGTCAACAGATTTTTTGTTAAAAATTAGTTTTTTAGGATTTGAATCTTATCAGGATTCGATTCGATTGAATAAAGACCTATCCATAACTGTTATATTAAAAGAGCAAACTCAAAATCTGGAAGGCGTTACAATTATTGCAAAAAGACCCACGGTTAAAAGGCTTGCGGATCGCTTAGTTTTTAATGTTGAAAATAGCACCTTATCAAATGGCAATGTTTTAGATGTTTTAAAAAATACACCAGGTGTTTTAGTATTTGATGGTGCGATTACTGTTAAAAATAGTGCACCAACTGTCTATATTAACGATAGAAAAGTACACCTTTCTCCAACTGAAATTCAACAACTTTTGGAAGGTTCTTCTGCTAGTAATATAAAATCAATTGAAGTCATCACCAATCCTCCTGCAAAATATGAAGCTCAAGGAGGATCCGTACTTAATATTGTGATGAGTAAAAGCCTTTTGCCAGGTTATAATGGCAGTGTTTTTGGAACTTATAAACAAGGCGAAAAGTATCCTAAGTATTCTGTAGGTACCAGTCATTTTTTTAAATCTGAAAAGGTTGATACTTATTTCAACTATAATTTTAGCCCAAGGAAAGATTATAGACATAATAGTGAGTCTATTAACTTTATTGAAAATAATCAAAAAACATCAGGCTGGGAAACGGATTTTAAAAGAAGTAGAGCTTCTTCCAATCACACATTTAATTCTAATATTGATTTTAAAGTCAACAAAAACAATACCCTAGGTCTTTCAACCAATATTTTAGTATCCCCAAGAGAAAATACTACAACAGATGTGGCCTCTGTTACTGAGGTTTTTAACAGCGTTAATACTTTAGATTCTATTTTTAAAACAAATAATCATATTAATGATCAATTAACAAATCTAGCTTTTACTTTAGATTATACGCATCAATTTAAGAAGGAAGGGGAGCAGTTGAGTTTGAGTGGGCATCATACCAATTATGATTATTCAAGTAATCAATTGGTTAATACTGATTATTTTTTTGCAGATAGAACCACGCTCATTAGGAATAATAAATTTCAAACAGTTTCAGATCAAAAGATTGTCTTATATACCGGTCAAGTAGATTATGAACTCCCCATGAGCGAGACTTCTCTATTTGAAATGGGAGCCAAGTTTTCGAGTATAGATTCTGAGAGTCAATTAATACAGTTTAATTATGAAAACGGACAGCCCATAATAGATATTAATAATTCAGATACTTTTTTATATGATGAGTTGAATTATGCAGGATATGCGAGCTATTCTAAAGATTGGGATACCTGGAGTATTAAAGGAGGTGTAAGGACAGAATATACAGATAGAACAGGCAATTCGTTGTCAATGACTGAAGTTAACAAAGCGAGCTATTTTAAAGTTTTTCCATCTTTCTATATTTCACATGCCTTTAATGAAAATAACACGCTTTATTTTAATTATAATAAACGTATTTACAGGCCAGGATACAGTGAATTAAACCCATTTAAATACTATTTAAATGATAATACTTACAGCTCTGGAAATCCTGATTTACTTCCTGAAATTGATGACGTACTAACTTTGGGTTATACCTTTAATAAAAAGTATACTTTTGAAGCTTATTACAGATATGAAAAAGATCCAAGTCTCGAAATAACTTTCCAGGACAACACAGAGAATATTTTAAAAATAATTAACACCAATATTGATAGTAATATTTCTTATGGTTTAGATTTTACTACATATACGAAAGTTTTGAACAATTGGAATCTATCAGTATATACTTCTTTGTTTTATACGGAGGGTCAATTTATAGCTGAAGAAAGTAATAACGCCGTGCTTGTTAAAGATAAATGGTCTGTTTATGGGCAAATAATTAATACCTTTTCATTTCTAAAGGATAAAAGTTTAACTGCAGATGTGTCTTATTTATATATTTCACCAATAGTAAATGGACCCTCTGATTATAGTAGCAGACATGGTCTTGATATTACTCTTAAAAAAACACTTTGGAAAGAAAAAGGCTCTTTAAGTATTGGGGTTACTGATATTTTTAATACACAGAACTTTACCCAAACTAACAGGTATCTTAATCAAGATCTCTTTTTAAAGTCTAGACTTGAGAACAGATTAGTTTTTGTTGGATTTAATTATAAATTTGGAAACACCAGATTACAAACTAATGAAAAAACCATTGATGTAGAAGAGCGTGATCGGTTAAATAATAAATCCAATTAAAATTTTAATTAAAAGTATTGTTTTACTTTATCCCAAAAAGTCTTAGGGGTCATTTTAAACTCATCTTCCAATTCCTGCATGGTTTGGCTTGCGGAATTCACTTTATTAAATATCCTGGCTCTTATTAAATAAATAGAAGGTACTATGATCGCTATAATTGGTATTAAATATATTAATTGATTATTATCCACAAAATCCGCATCATCGTTAAGTGTAATAAATATTTGATAAACATACATAGCAATCGGAACTAATAATGCATGGTACCACCAGTGACGACACGTAAAAAACCAAATGACTATTAAAAACAATGGAATTATTTTGCCATTCAAGACCCACATACTGATACTAGCACTTTCATAAAATCCGCTATGGTATATACCAAAAAAAGTGTTCCAGTCTTTAACATCTGGAACACTTTCATAGAGATAAAATAAATAGGGAGTCATAGCTATAAAAGTGGCTATAATAGTCCCTATTATTATACTTTTTCTATCCTCCTGAAGGAATTTTAACTCTGGCTTTCTCAACTTTTGCGGTTTGATTTCCATCTTGGTTTATTGCATTAGCTGCATAAGCTGTAAACAACATACCCCCGAAAATTGCGATGGCAATTAGATACTTTTTAGTTTTCATAATTATAAGGGATTAATTAATTAATTACCTCAAAATTATAGAAAAGTATCCTGAAGAAAGTCTCGAAATGTTAAATTTATGTTAAAAAACATGGTTTTTAAAAAATCGCGTTGCGGTTTTACCGTAACCTTTCAAAATTCGGAGCTTTTTAATGTTATTATATCATAAACTCAGCAGGTTTGTTTGTTAAAATTGGGTTCAAAATTTAATTCTATACGTCTGGATTGATCTTTATTAATAACAATTTCCAGTCTATTACTTTCCTCTGGAAGCATATCTTCTATAATTTCAGGCCATTCTATAATCACCCAGTGATTTGAATATAAATATTCTTCAATTCCAAAATTATAAGCTTCCTCTAAATTCTTTAATCTATACAGGTCAAAATGATAAATTTTATCATTTGTTGTTTTATATTCATTTACAATAGAAAACGTTGGGCTACTTGCTTCATCTATACTACCTAAGGCTTTTGATAAAGCCTTAATTAAAGTTGTTTTACCCGACCCCATATCGCCATACACCAAAATAACTTTTGATGTGACATTTTGAATTATAGATGTTGCAACACGTTCAATATCGTTTAATAAATAATCCATTTCTATTACAAAATATTATTATGCAATATTATTAATAAATATTGAGATAAACAAGAAAAAAGTGTATTTCGTCGAAGTTTTATGCATTACATGGATTTATTTGGGTGTAAATACCACAAATGGAATAATCATTTCTTCTAAAGAAACACCTCCATGTTGATAGGTGTTTCTGTAATAACTCACATAATGATTATAATTATTTGGATAGGCAAAAAAGAAATCACCCTTTGCGAAAATAAAAGAACTGCTCATGGTTATGGAAGGTAAATGAATGGCTTTAGGGTCTTTAGCATGATACACCTCTTTGTTTTCAAAAGTTAAACTTCTGCCGGTTTTATATCGCAAATTCAAACTGGTATCTCTGTCGCCAACCACTTTGGAAGGGTTTTTTACGTTAATAGTGCCATGATCAGTGGTCAATATTAATTTAAAACCAAGTAACTGTGCATGATGTATCATTTCCAATAGGGGAGAGTTTTTAAACCAACTGAGTGCTAAGGACCGGTATGCTTTATCATTAGATGCCAGTTCTCTTACTACCTCCATCTCCGTTTTAGAATGGGAAAGCATATCGACAAAATTATAAACAACCACTGTTAAGTCATTGTTTTTTAATGCATTAAAATTCTCAACCAGCTTTTTGCCAGTTTTTAAATTCGTTATTTTATGATATTCATAATTTAAATGACTCAAGCCCAATCTTTTTATTTGAGCTTTTAAGAAATCTTCCTCATGTAAATTCTTCCCACCTTCATCTGTATCATTTTTCCAGTATTGCGGAAATAATTTTTCCATTTCACTAGGCATAAGACCCGAAAAAATAGCATTTCTGGCATATTGTGTAGCTGTTGGTAAAATGCTGTAAAAAGCTGTTTCGCTTTCTTTTTTATAATAATTATTTATGATAGGTTCAAAAACTTTATATTGATCATACCTCAAATTATCAATAACCACTAAAAGTGTGGGTTGGTCTTTACTTAATTGAGGTGCAATCTTGTTTTTGAATAAGGTATGCGACATTTCAGGTGCTTCTGAACGAGAATCAAACCAATCGGCGTAATTTTTATCTATAAACTTCCCGAATTGCGCATTAGCTTCAACTTTTTGAGATTCCAAGATTTCAAACATTCCAATATCCTCAATATCTTCTAATTGTATTTCCCAGTAAATTAGTTTTTGATACAATGTCACCCATTCTTCAAAAGTATTAACCATGGCTAATTCCATGGCAATTTTTCTAAATTCTTGCTGATAATTGGAGGTGGTTTTCTCAGAAACTAATCTTGAATGATCTAAATTTTTTTTAATACTTAATAATATCTGGTTTGGGTTTACTGGTTTTATAAGGTAATCGGCTATTTTGTTACCAATAGCTTCTTCCATGATGTATTCTTCTTCACTTTTAGTAATCATAACGACCGGTAGGTTATCTTGTTTTTCTTTAATTTCATTTAAAGTTTCCAAACCCGTTAATCCTGGCATATTTTCATCTAAAAAAACAATGTCAAATTTCATGTCATCTAGTACATCCAAGGCTTCAGAACCACTGGTGCATGTGGTGACTTTATAGTTTCGTTTTTCAAGAAAAATGATATGAGGTTTTAATAAATCAATTTCATCATCAATCCAAAGTATATTTATTGTATTCATCTAAATATATAATATTTATAAATTTATATTCTATTTCGTTTGTTTTAAGTCTTATTAAGCTTTTAATGCTATCTATATATTTATATTTGTATCAATAAACATTAAATTTTAAAGTTTGAATAAACTTAAAATATTTAACGACCCAATTTACGGTTTTATTACTATTCAAAATAGCCTTGTGTTTGATTTAATACAACACAAGTATTTTCAGCGTTTGCGCAGAATCACTCAAATGGGTTTGTCTTATATGGTATATCCCGGAGCCCATCATACGCGTTTTCATCATGCCATTGGTTGTGTGCATTTAATGCAAAAAACCATTGAAATACTTCGTTTTAAAGGGGTTATCATTTCAGAAGAAGAAGAAACGGCTCTGTATGTAGCCATTTTATTGCATGATATTGGCCATGGACCTTTCTCTCATGCCTTGGAAGACAGCATCGTTAATAATGTATCACACGAGCAAATTTCCTTGCTTTTTATGGAACGACTCAACGAAGAATTTAACTCAAGTTTAACGCTAGCCATTAAAATATTTAAAGGGGAATACCCCAGAAAATTTATGTGTCAGTTAGTTTCCGGGCAATTAGACATGGATCGTGCGGATTATTTAAAAAGAGATAGCTTTTATACCGGTGTAGCCGAAGGAAATATTAACAGCGAGCGTTTAATTACTATGTTAAACGTTGTAAATGAGGGGCTCGTCATTGAAGAAAAAGGAATTTATAGTGTTGAGAAATTCTTAAATGCTAGACGTTTTATGTATTGGCAGGTCTATTTGCACAAAACAAGTATTGTAGCAGAACAACTATTGATTAGAGTTTTAAAGCGAGCTAAGCAATTAATAAATTCAGGCATTACCTTACATTCCAGTAAACCACTTCATTTTTTCTTAATTCATGATATTTCTTTGAATGGTTTTAATGCGGAAGTATTAAATATATTTTCTAACCTAGATGATTTTGATATCATCTCTTCTTTGAAAACTTGGCAACACCATGATGATTTTGTTTTGAGTAATTTATGTGAAATGATTCTTAATAGAAACTTACTTAAAATTAAAGTAAAAGATAAAAAAATTAAATCTCAAGACATTGATTATCATGTGGATATTTTGATTAAAAAACATCAAATAACCAAAGATGAGGCGAACTATTTTGTCTTTACCGGACACATTTATAATCAGGCATATATGTTAAAAACTCAGGGTATAAAAATTTTACATAAATCCGGAAAGATTGAAGATTTATCAAAAGTATCGGACCAATTTAATGTAAAAGCCTTATCAAAACCAGTCACAAAATATTATATATGCTTCCCTAAAGAAAAACTTTAGGACATTTTTCATATTTTTGCCACTATCAAACAAAAAATAACAAACTTTATAGTGTGAAATGAGCATAATTAGAAATCAAATATTAATTAATACTTTCTTTATGCGAATCGCATCTGACGAATTAATAAAAATATTTTTAATCAGATGAAATTTACAGCACAACAAATAGCAGGAATTTTAGAAGGTGAAGTCGTAGGGAATGCAGATGTGGAAGTTTCTAAACTATCAAAAATAGAAGAAGGCGTAGCGGGTTCTCTTACCTTTTTAGCGAATCCAAAATACACTCCTTTTATATATTCAACTAAAGCCTCTATAACCATAGTAAACAGGTCATTTAATGCTGAAAATGATATAAAAACAACCCTTATTAAAGTTGATGATGCCTACCAATCTTTTTCAAAACTACTAGAATACTACAATGTTATTAAGCTGAACAAAATAGGAATAGAACAACCTTCATATATTTCTGATACTGTGAAATATGGTGAAAATATTTATTTAGGTGCTTTCGCTTATATTGGTGATAATGTAACAATAGGTAAGAATGTTAAAATTTATCCAGGAGTTTATATTGGTGATAATGTTTCCATAGGTGATAATACAGTTATTTTTTCAGGTGCTAAAATTTATTCTGAGACCATCATTGGTAATTTTTGTGTTTTAAATTCTGGATCGATTATAGGAGCTGATGGTTTTGGTTTTGCTCCCATGGAAAATGGAGAATATAGTAAAGTACCGCAAATTGGAAATGTAATTTTAGAAGATTTTGTAGATATTGGTGCTACCACAACTATAGACAGGGCCACTTTAGGATCTACTATCATTAGAAAAGGTGTTAAATTGGATAATCAAATTCAAATTGCACATAACGTGGAAATTGGTAAAAACACGGTCATTGCCGCTCAAACAGGTGTTGCAGGTTCATCAAAAATTGGTGAAAACTGTTTGATTGGTGGTCAAGTTGGAATTGCGGGACACATTACCATTGGTAACAATGTTAGAATTCAAGCGCAATCAGGTATCGCAAGAAATGTTAAGGACAATGAAATACTGCAAGGCTCTCCAGCTATTGCTTTAAGTGAATATAATAAATCCTATGTTCACTTTAAAAACCTGACCAAGATTGTGAAAGATATTAATGATTTAGAAAAAAAGATAGATGGGAATAGTAAATACTGAAATAAAGCAAAAAACCATTAAGAAAGCAGTTTCTTTAGTTGGAGTTGGCTTACATACAGGTAAAAATGTAACATTAACTTTTAAGCCAGCAACAGCCAACACTGGATTAGCCTTTAAACGTATTGATTTAGAAGGCATGCCTATTATTGAAGCTGATGCCAGCTACGTAACGAATACACAACGTGGTACTTGTTTAGAAAAAAATGGGGTCACTATTCAAACTTCTGAACATGTTCTCGCTGCCTTGGTTGGAATGGATGTTGACAATGTCATACTCGAGTTAAATGCCTCGGAGCCACCTATAATGGATGGTTCCTCCAAATTCTTTGTAAAGGCTATTGAAGATGCTGGAGTTGTGGAACTTGATGCTTTTAGAGAAGAATATATTGTTTCAGATGTTATTTCATATAATGACGAAGAATCTGGAAGTGAAATTTTAGTAATGCCCTGTAAAGAATACCAAATTACAGCTATGGTTGATTTTGGCACTAAAGTATTAGGTACGCAAAATGCCACTTTAAATAAAATTTCAGATTTTAAGAAAGATATTTCAAATGCAAGAACCTTTAGTTTTCTTCACGAGATTGAAATGCTTTTAGAACATGGATTAATTAAAGGCGGAGATTTAAATAATGCTATTGTTTACGTAGACAAAGCCTTATCACCTGAAACTTTGGAGAAGTTAAAAATAGCTTTTAAAAAAGAGTCTATTGCGATTAAACCTAATGGTATATTAGATAATTTGACACTTCATCACCCTAACGAAGCTGCCAGACATAAATTATTGGACGTTTTAGGTGATTTAGCACTCATTGGAACGCACATTAGAGGAAAAGTAATTGCGACTAAACCTGGACATTTTGTAAACACGCAGTTTGCAAAAAAGATGTCTAAAATCATTAAAAATGAAAGACGTAACAACGTTCCTAATATTGATTTGAATCAAACTCCTTTAATGGATGTGAATCAAATCATGGCTATGTTACCACACAGGCAACCCTTTTTATTAATTGATAAAGTTTTTGAACTTACTGAGAATTATGTAACTGCCATGAAAAATGTGACCATGAATGAATCTTTTTTCGCTGGTCATTTTCCCGGAGCACCAGTAATGCCAGGGGTTTTAATTGTTGAAGCTATGGCACAAACAGGAGGTGTTCTCGTTTTAAATACGGTTCCAGATCCTGAAAATTATCTAACATTTTTTATGAAGATGGATAATGTAAAGTTCAAACAAAAAGTAGTTCCTGGTGACACCCTTATATTTAAATGTTCCTTAATAACACCTATTCGACGAGGTATTTGCCATATGCAAGGTTATGCCTATGCTAACGGGAAACTTTGTGCAGAAGCAGAACTAATGGCTCAAATATCTAAAGTAAAATAATTATGAATCAACCACTCGCTTACGTACATCCCGGTGCTAAAATTGCAAAAAACGTTGTAATTGAACCATTTACAACAATAAATAACAATGTCATTATTGGTGAAGGAACCTGGATAGGTAGTAATGTTACCATTATGGAAGGGGCCAGAATAGGAAAAAACTGTAATATATTTCCAGGCTCTGTTATTTCGGCTGTACCTCAAGATTTAAAATATAATGATGAAGACACTACTGTTGAAATAGGGGATAACGTCACTATTAGAGAATGTGTTACTATAAATAGAGGAACTTCTGATAGAATGAAAACGGTTGTTGGCAATAACTGCTTAATTATGGCCTATTGTCATATTGCTCATGATTGTATTGTTGGTAATAATTGTATTTTTTCAAATAATAGCACTTTAGCAGGTCATATTACTATTGGAGATTTTGTTGTTTTAGCAGGTATGACGGCTGTTCATCAATTTGTTTCCATTGGAAACCATGCCTTTGTAACAGGTGGATCTTTAGTAAGAAAAGATGTACCTCCATTTGTGAAAGCAGCGAGAGAACCATTATCATATGTTGGAATTAATTCAGTAGGTTTAAGAAGAAGAGGTTATACTTCCGAAAAAATTAGAGAAATACAAGATATCTATAGAATTCTGTATCAAAAAAATTATAATAACACGCAGGCCGTTGAAATAATTGAGGCAGAAATGGAAGCAACACCTGAGCGTGATGAGATTCTTCAGTTTATAAAAAATTCGCATCGTGGAATTATGAAAGGTTATTTCAAATCCAATTAAAAAAATATAAAAATTAAAAATCAATAAAGGAATACAAGTTATATGGCAAGTACATCAGATATTAGAAACGGATTATGTATAAGATACAACAATGATATTTATAAAATAATAGAATTTTTACATGTTAAACCTGGGAAAGGTCCTGCTTTTGTAAGAACAAAAATGAAAAGCGTTACTTCTGGAAAGGTACTTGATAATACCTTTTCATCTGGCCATAAAATAGAAGATGTTAGAGTGGAAACTCACAAGTTCCAATTTTTATATAATGATGGTGAATATTATCATTTCATGAATACTGAAGATTATACTCAGATTCAGTTAAGGGAAAGTGCTCTAGATAGCCCTCAATTAATGAAAGAAGGAGAAGTTGTTACCGTTATTATTAATACAGAAGACAACTTGCCACTTTCTGTTGAAATGCCTGCTAGTGTAACCTTACTTGTTACAGCAACAGAACCAGGTGTAAAAGGAAATACAGCAACTAATGCCACTAAACCTGCTACGGTTGAGACTGGAGCCAGTGTTAACGTCCCTCTTTTTATAAATGAAGGTGATCTTATAAAAATTGAAACTGAGAAGGGAACTTATAAAGAACGCGTTAAGGAGTAACCTTTATTTTTTAATTCTGCTTAATTATTTTTTGATTAGATAATTTGTATACAATTAGATGAAATTTCCTAGAACCTATTCCTTAATTGAAATATCAAAATTAATAAGTTGTAATTTTATTGGGGACGAGCATTTTCCGGTGTTAGGCATGAATGAAATTCATGTGGTTACATCGGGTGATATTGTGTTTGTTGATCATCCTAAATATTACGATAAAGCATTAAACTCAGATGCCACCATCATTTTGATTAATAAAGAAGTTGACTGCCCGAAAGGTAAAGCCTTATTAATCAGTGATGATCCGTTTAGAGATTTCAATAAACTGACAGATTACTTCAAACCCTTTAATACTTCAACGACTTCAATATCTGATACGGCTGTTATTGGAAAAAATACGGTTATTCAGCCTAATTGTTTTATTGGTCATAATGTGGTTATTGGTGATGATTGTATTATTCATTCAAATGTTAGCATTTATGACGATACAGTAATTGGAAACAATGTCACCATTCATGCAGGAACGGTCTTAGGCGCTAATGCTTTTTATTATAAGAAAAGACCAGAAGGTTATGATCGATTAAAATCTGCTGGTAGAGTGGTTATTGAAAATGATGTGGATTTAGGAGCGTTATGTACTATTGACAGAGGTGTTACAGCTGATACGATTATAGGAGAAGGATCAAAATTAGATAACCAAATACAAATAGGACATGATACTATTGTTGGAAAGAAATGTTTGATGGCCTCTCAAACGGGTATTGCCGGTTGTGTTGTTATTGAAGATGAAGTTACTATTTGGGGTCAGGTTGGATGTACAAGTGGTATTACTATAGGAAAAAAAGCAGTCGTTCACGCACAGGCTGGGATCAGTAAATCGCTGGAAGGTAATAAAACCTATTGGGGAACTCCTGCACAAGAAGCAAGAGTTGAACTCAAAGAAAAGGCTTTAATCAAACAAATTCCGGATATTTTATCTGATCTAAAAAAAATAAAATAATTTCAACTTAAAACTAACTTCAATAAAGTACTTTTGTACTCGTTTTAGTTAAATAAATAAAAATATAATGAGCGTTTTAGTAAACAAAAATTCAAAGATAATAGTTCAAGGATTTACTGGTAGTGAAGGAACTTTTCATGCAAGTCAAATGATTGAATATGGAACCAATGTTGTTGGAGGTGTTACACCTGGAAAAGGTGGTCAAATGCATTTAGACAAACCAGTGTTTAACACCGTACAAGACGCGGTTAAAAAAGCTGGAGCAGATACCACTATTATTTTTGTTCCACCTGCCTTTGCTGCTGATGCCATTATGGAGGCTGCAGATGCTGGAATTAAAGTTATTATTACAATTACTGAAGGAATCCCTGTAGCTGACATGATCAAGGCTGCTGATTATATAAAAGATAAAGATTGCCGATTAATTGGTCCTAATTGTCCCGGAGTTATAACTCCAGGTGAAGCTAAGGTAGGTATTATGCCAGGTTTTGTATTTAAAAAAGGAACGGTGGGTATTGTCTCAAAATCTGGAACATTGACTTATGAGGCTGCTGATCAGGTTGTAAAACAAGGCCTTGGAATTACTACTGCCATTGGAATTGGAGGAGATCCTATTATTGGAACAACTACCAAAGATGCGGTTGAATTGCTTATCAATGATCCCGAAACTGAAGCCGTTGTTATGATTGGTGAAATTGGCGGACAATTAGAGGCAGATGCCGCTAATTGGTATAAAGCTAGTGGAAGTAAAAAGCCAATTATTGGATTTATTGCTGGTGAAACGGCTCCTGCAGGACGTACCATGGGACATGCGGGTGCTATAGTTGGAGGAAGTGATGATACGGCTCAAGCTAAAAAGAAAATTATGAGAGCCTGTGGTATTCACGTGGTTGATTCTCCAGCTGAAATTGGTAAAAAGGTAAAAGAAGTTTTAGGATAGATAATTTTACGATAAATTATATAAACTATGCCTTACTTTAATTAGTAGGGCTTTTTTATTGGAGGAGATTTGATTTTTTAAATTAAAATTAGGGTAAATTGTTAAGAGAACATTTTTTAACACACTGTAAATATTCCTATATTTGAAGTATTAATGGAGTATAACATAATATAATTGATAACCATGAAATTATTAGAAGGAAAAACAGCTATTATAACCGGTGCAAGTAGAGGAATTGGAAAAGGAATTGCTTATGTTTTTGCACAACAGGGTGCTAATGTGGCTTTTACTTATAGTTCATCTATTGAAGCAGCCAATGCATTAGAAAAAGAATTAAATGCTTTAGGTATTAAAGCAAAAGGTTATAAAAGCAATGCTGCTGATTTTAATGAAGCACAACAATTAGCTGATGAGGTTGCAAATGAATTTGGTAGCATTGATATCCTAGTAAATAATGCAGGGATTACAAAAGACAATTTATTAATGCGCATTTCTGAAGAAGATTTTGATACTGTGATAGAAGTTAATTTAAAATCTGTTTTCAATATGACTAAAGCAGTTCAAAAAACAATGCTTAAACAAAGAAAAGGTTCCATAATTAATATGAGTTCCGTTGTTGGCGTTAAAGGAAATGCTGGTCAAACCAATTATGCAGCGTCAAAAGCAGGTATTATTGGATTTTCAAAATCTGTTGCTTTAGAATTAGGATCAAGAAACATAAGAAGCAACGTCATTGCTCCGGGTTTTATTGAGACCGAAATGACTGCAAAATTGGATGAAGAAGTCGTAAAAGGATGGCGTGCCGGCATTCCATTAAAGCGAGGTGGAACTCCTGAAGATGTTGCCAATGTATGTGTGTTTTTAGCGAGTGATTTAAGTGCTTATGTAACAGGACAAACTATAAATGTTGATGGTGGCATGTTAACTTAAGCTTTTATTTGGGGGCATTGTTTTTATTTATAATTAATGATGATTTCCAAAATTCAAATAGTAAATTAAATATGTCTACATCAACAATTTTATACATTATCATTGCAGGAATTATAGCGCTATCATTAGCGCTATTTCTTTATAATTATAAACCCAATTCTAAACAAAAACTCAATTTATTATTTGTTTTTTTACGATTTATCACCATTTTTTCTGTTTTATTATTAATAATAAACCCAAAATTTGAACATATAAATTTTTATTCTGAGAAGCCTAATTTAATCGTAGCTGTTGATAATTCTGCCTCAATAAAAAACCTAAATCAAGATAAAAATGCTTTAAATTTTATTTCAACTATTTCTAATAGTTCAGAAATAAGTAAAAAATTTGATGTAGAGTATTACACCTTTGGAAATTCCTTAAAAGTTTCAGATTCCATTAGTTTTTCTGAAAATGAAACCAATTTTGATGATTTATTTAATCAACTTTCTCAAGTTTATAAAAACGCAATTGCACCGATGCTTTTGGTTACTGATGGCAATCAAACCATTGGTAATGATTATCAGTATACGGCCACTAAATATAAGCAACCAATTTATACGGTAATTTTAGGTGATACTACAACTTATACAGATTTAAGTATTCAACAACTTAATGTCAATAAATATGCTTTTTTAAAAAATGAATTTCCAGTGGAATGTATTGTCGCGTATAATGGTGATGATAATATAAGTACTAATTTTCAAGTACATTCAGGAAAATCTTTACTTTATTCACAAACTATAAATTTTACAAAGAGTAATAATTCCAAAATTATAAATTTCAACTTGCCAGCAAACGCGGTGGGTGTTTTTAGTTATAAAGCAACTATTACTCCTGAGCTAAATGAAAAAAATAAAGAAAATAACACAAAGGCTTTTGCTATAGAAGTTATTGATCAAAAAACTAATATTGCTATAGTCAGTGATTTTTTACATCCTGATTTAGGCGTCTTTAAAAAGTGTATAGAAAGCAACGAGCAGCACACTTCCACAATTTTAAAACCAGCAGAAGTTTTAAGTCAAATTAATGGTTTTCAATTATTTATACTGTACCAGCCAAATAATACATTTAGAAAATTAATAGAAATTTTAGAGGTAGAAAAGAAGAACAAATTTATTGTTATAAGCACTCAAACGGATTTAAACTTTTTGAATTCAGTAAATCAAAATTATAAACTTGAAATAACAAATCAAAAAGAAGATTACTTAGCAACTTTAAACACTAATTATGCACCCTTTTTAGTCGATGATATAAACTTTGAATCTTTTCCGCCGTTACAGTCAAATTTTAGTTCTCTTTCTTTTAGTATTCCTTATGAAACTATTCTTTTTAAAAAGGTCAGAAATCTTTTAACAGACCAACCATTATTGGCTACTTTTGAATTTAATGGCAGGAGAGAGGCCCTGTTATTAGGTGAAAATATCTGGCGGTGGAGAGCCCAAAGTTTTTTAAATTCAAAATCATTTGAAGAATTTGACGATTTTTTTAGTAAAATCATTCAATATTTATCTTCTAACCATAAAAAAAGTAGATTAAACTTAGAATATGAGTCTTTTTATAATGGCACCAATGGTGTGAATTTTAAAGCAGAATATTTTGATAAAAATTATGAATTTGATGCTAGAGCGAGCTTGGTGATAAAAGTGAAAGATTCTATTTTAAAGGAAGAAAAAGTATTTCCTTTCATTCTCAAAAATAATATTTATCAGGTAGATTTAAGTAGTTTGCAACCTTCGGACTATTATTTTACCGTGAGCAATATCGCAGAAAATATTTCAAAATCCGGTAATTTTAAAATTTTGGAATACAATGTTGAGCAACAATTTTTAAATGCCCACGTAACAAAACTAGGTCAAATAGCTACTAATAGTTCAGGAAAAGCTTATTTTATAGCAAATACTAACTCAGTCATCAATGACCTTTTAAATGATAATAGATACCAATCCATCCAAAAAGAAAATAAAAATATCATACCTTTGGTAGATTGGAAATATTTACTTTTTCTAATCGTAATAAGCCTTTCAATAGAATGGTTTTTAAGAAAATATAACGGATTAATTTAAATTTAAATACAATGGAAAGATTACCAAAAATTGGAATACCAATAATTATAATTGCTATCATACTTATCATTTTATTAGCTAAATCTGCTGTAACAATTGGCTCTGGTGAAGCTGGAGTGCTTTATAAAACGTTTGATAATGGTGTGGTTACTGATCAACCCCCTTTAGGTGAAGGATTTCATATTATAGCCCCTTGGAATAAAGTGTTTGTTTATGAAGTACGTCAGCAAGAATTGTTTGAAAAGATGAAAGTATTGTCTTCAAACGGATTAGAGATTCAAATAGATGCTTCTGCTTGGTATCAGCCAGTTTATAATGATTTAGGAAATTTACACCAAACACTTGGTCAAAACTATTTACAGCGTGTTATTCAACCGGCTATTAGAAGTGCCGCAAGAAGTGTTGTGGGTCGTTATACACCAGAACAGTTATATTCTAGTAAACGTGATGCGATACAGGATGAGATTTTTTTAGAAACAAAAAAAATACTAGAAAAGCAATATGTACAGTTAAATGAAGTATTGGTTCGCGATGTCACATTACCAAACACTATTAAAGATGCTATTGAGCGCAAATTAAAGCAAGAACAAGAATCTTTAGAATATGAGTTTAGATTGGTTACAGCTGCTAAAGAGGCTGAAAAAGTGATTATTGAAGCACAGGGTAAAGCCGAATCTAATAGAATTTTAAGTGCCTCCTTAACAGATAAGATTTTACAAGATAAAGGTATTGACGCTACCATGAAATTAGCAGAATCGCCAAACAGTAAAGTTATTGTAATTGGTTCAGGAGATTCTGGCTTACCAATAATTTTAGGAGACAAATAAGTCTCAAAAATAAATCAATTATATAATTTTTATTCTAAAAGGTATATTTTTATGAATAAATCTATTTTTTAGAAAAAACATAAATAATATTTAATTCTTAAAAATTTAAATTCAAATATTTGGAATACTAAGTTTAAATTTTAGATATTTGTGATTATAATTAATAAAACATGAACGTTATTCAATTTCATCATCATCATTTTCAAATTTGCACTCAAGCGAAATGAAAATGTATTGAATAAATTCAACATATATTTTAAACCCGTTTGAGACAATCAAACGGGTTTTTTATTCCCTAAAAGATTGTTTCAAACTCATAAAAAAAGAAGATGAGTAAATTAAAAATTGCAGTTCAAAAAGCAGGACGATTACATGATGAGTCGATGGAAATATTGAAAGATATAGGTATTTCTATTGACAATGGTAAAGATCAATTAAAGGCTTCGGCCAGAAACTTTCCGCTGGAAGTGTTTTATTTAAGAAATGGAGATATTCCACAATACTTGAAAGATGGGGTTGTTGACGCCGCAATCATTGGAGAAAATATTTTAATTGAAAAGGGAAATGGTATAACCGTTGCTGAAAAATTAGGGTTTTCAACTTGTAAAGTGTCAATTGCTATTCCGAAATCTATAAAGTATAGTGGTATTCAAGATTTAGAAGGTAAGCGAATTGCAACTTCTTATCCAAATACTATTCAGAGTTATTTAGATAAAAATGGGATAAAAGCCAATCTTCATATTATCAATGGTTCTGTAGAAATTGCCCCAAATATTGGGTTGGCCGATGCTATTTGCGACATCGTTTCTAGTGGAAGCACCTTGTTTAAAAATAATTTAAAGGAAGTAGAGGTTATTTTAAAATCTGAAGCAGTTTTAGCTGTTTCTCCAATTCTAAGTGCACAAAAGCAAGAGATTTTAGATAAAATGCAATTCAGACTTCAGTCTGTTTTAAAAGGGCGTGATTCAAAATATATATTGCTGAATGCACCTAATGATAAATTACAAGATATCATTGGTATTTTACCAGGAATGAAAAGTCCAACAGTATTGCCTTTGGCAGAAGCTGGTTGGAGTTCAGTACATTCTGTAATCAGTAAAAATCAATTTTGGGATATTATTGATGAGTTAAAAAAGAAAGGGGCACAAGGTATTTTAGTTTGTCCAATTGAAAAAATGGTTCTTTAGATTAAAAGTTATGGAGATAATAAATAGTCCGAATAAAACGGAATGGTCTGAAATTTTAAAAAGACCGACGCAAACTATTGATGATATTGAAGAAACGGTCAATCAGATATTTAATGAAGTCAATCATAAAGGGGATGAAGCCATTAAAAAATATACTTCTTATTTTGATGGAATAAGTCTTGAAGAAATGGAAGTCAGTGAATTAGAAATAAATAAAGCTGCATCGCTTGTTTCCATTGAATTACAAAAGGCCATCCAAATAGCTAAACAAAATATTGAAGTCTTTCATAAAGCACAAAAATCCTCTAAAATGGAAGTAGAAACCACTTCAGGTGTACTTTGTTGGCAAGAAAAGAGACCTATTGACAAAGTAGGGTTGTATATTCCCGGAGGAACAGCTCCTTTATTCTCAACTGTTTTAATGTTAGCAGTGCCTGCACAAATTGCAGGGTGCAAAGAGATTGTTTTATGTTCTCCACCAAACAAGGAAGGAAAAATAGCCTCAGAGATATTGTATGCTGCTCAACTTTGTGGGGTCACCAAGATTATCAAAGTTGGAGGTATTCAAGCCATCGCAGGATTAACTTTTGGCACAGAAACAATTCCTAAAGTTTATAAGATTTTTGGCCCTGGTAATCAATTTGTCACCGTAGCTAAACAACTTGCCACTAAATATGGGATAGCCATTGATATGCCGGCAGGACCAAGTGAATTACTAGTAGTCGCTGATGAATCTGCGAATGCTGCTTATATAGCATCAGACCTGTTAAGTCAGGCAGAACATGGAAAAGACAGTCAGGTCATATTAGTCTCAACCTCAAAAAGTATTATTGAAGCAGTTTCTAAAGAATTATGGATACAAATTAAAAAGTTACCTAGACAAGCCATTGCAGAAAAAGCAATTGCACATTCAAAACTTATTTATATTGAAAATGACGATTTAGCACTTGAATTAATTAATGAATATGGTCCTGAACATTTTATAATTTGTACTAAAAATGAAAATTTTTATCTGAATGGCATCTCCAATGCCGGTTCTGTTTTTATTGGTAATTATACACCGGAGAGTGCCGGAGATTATGCTTCTGGAACCAATCATACCTTACCAACTAATGGTTTTTCAAAAGCCTATTCAGGAGTGAATTTAGACAGTTTTTTAAAAAGTATGACCTTTCAAAAAATTTCTAAAGAAGGCTTATTAAATATTGGTAATACGATAGAATTAATGGCGGATGCTGAAGGATTGGAAGCTCATAAAAATGCCGTTTCAATACGGTTAAAAGATTTGGAAAAATGAGTATTGAAAATTTAATAAGACCAACAATAAAAGCATTGAAACCTTATTCTTCTGCTAGAGATGAGTTTCAGGGAGTTCCTGCTGATATGGTGTTTCTGGATGCTAATGAAAATCCTTTTGAAAATGGGGTGAACAGGTATCCTGACCCACATCAGAATAAATTAAAAACACTGTTATCCCAAATAAAAAACATTCCAGTTCAAAACATGTTGTTGGGCAATGGAAGTGATGAAGTTTTGGATCTTTTATTTAGAATGTTTTGTGAACCTCATGTTGATAATGTCATTATTTTACCGCCTACCTATGGTATGTATGAAGTACTGGCTAATCTCAATGCTATTGAAACTATAAAAGTTCCTTTGACAATTAATTTTCAACCAGAAATCGATTCTATTTTAAATATTTCTAATTCGAAAAGTAAAATTTTATTTTTATGTTCCCCAAATAACCCGACAGGGAATAGTTTTTCAAATGTTGCGGTTGAAAATTTATTGAAGACATTTGGTGGCATTGTCGTAATTGATGAAGCCTATATTGATTTTTCTAATAGTAGTAGTTGGTTAAACAGATTAAATGAGTTCCCAAATTTAATTATTACCCAGACTTTATCTAAAGCCTATGGAATGGCTGGTATTCGCTTAGGAATTTGCTATGCGTCAGAAGAAATTATATCCACATTAAATACCATTAAACCACCCTACAATGTGAATGAGTTAACGCAGAAGAAAGCTATTGCGAACCTAAAAAAGATTGACATAGTAAAAAATCAAATTGCAGAAATTTTAAAAGAGCGGACAGATTTAATTAATGAATTAATTAAAATCAACTTTATTTCAAAGATTTACCCTTCTGATGCTAATTTTATATTGATAAAAGTAGATGATGCCAATAAACGCTATGATCAGCTTATATCAAAAGGTATTGTTATTAGAAATAGAACGAATCAGCATGGTTGTGCAAATTGTTTAAGAATCACAGTAGGTACCAGTTTAGAAAATGAGCAATTATTAAAAGTATTAAAGGAATTATAAAGTATAAAAAAATGAAAAAAGTATTGTTTATTGATCGTGATGGTACGATTATAAAAGAACCAGAGGATGAGCAAATTGATTCTTTTGATAAGCTTAAATTTTTCCCAAAAGTATTTCAATATTTGAGTAAAATTGCAATCGAGCTCGATTATGAATTAGTTATGATTACTAATCAAGATGGTTTAGGAACAGCTGTTTATCCTGAAAATACCTTTTGGCCAGTTCATAATTTTGTTCTTAAATGTTTTGAAGATGAAGGGGTTATTTTTTCCGAACAGTTCATCGACAGAACATTTGCGAAAGATAATGCTCCAACAAGAAAACCTAATACCGGATTGTTGACAAAGTATTTTTCTGAAGATTATGATCTTGAAAATTCATTTGTAATAGGGGATCGGCTAACGGATATGGAATTAGCTAAAAACTTAGGAGCAAAGGGTATTTTTATCAATGAAGAGACACATTTAGGGGTTAATGAAATCACGGTGAAAAGAGAAGAATTAAATACCTACATCGCTTTGGAAACGAATAATTGGCAAAAAATTTATGCCTTTTTAAAAGCAGATGATAGAAGCGGTGGCATCATTAGAAACACCAATGAGACCAAAATTGCCATACAATTAAATCTTGATGGCACTGGAAAAAGCAAAATTAATACGGGTATTGCCTTTTTTGACCATATGCTGGATCAAATTGCACGTCATGGACAATTAGATTTAAAAATACAGGTTGATGGAGATTTGGAAGTAGATGAGCATCATACTATAGAAGATACCGCCATTGCCTTAGGGGAATTATTTCATACGGTCTTAGGAAATAAACTGGGTATTGAACGTTACGGTTTTTGTTTGCCTATGGATGATTGTTATGCCCAAGCCGCTATAGACTTTGGTGGACGTAACTGGTTGGTTTGGAAGGCAGATTTTAAACGCGAAATGGTTGGCAAAATGCCAACTGAAATGTTTTATCATTTCTTTAAATCTTTTTCTGATGGCGCCAAATGTAACTTAAATATTAAGGCAGAAGGCACCAATGAACACCATAAAATAGAAGCTATTTTTAAAGCTTTTGCCAAAGCGATTAAAATGGCTGTTAAGCGCGATATTGAAAAAATGATTTTACCGTCAACAAAAGGCATGATTTAAATGAATGTAGTCATTATAAATTATGGAGCTGGAAATATAAAAAGCATTCAGTTTGCTTTCAATCGATTGGGAGTAAATGCTGTTTTGTCAAGTAATGCAGAGGAAATTACAAGCGCAGATAAAATTATTTTCCCTGGTGTTGGTGAGGCCAGTACTGCCATGCACAAGTTAAAAGAAAGTGGCTTAATTACTTTAATTCCAAATTTGAAACAACCTGTTTTAGGGATATGCCTTGGCATGCAATTATTATGCAACTCAACAGAAGAAGGAAATACGAAAGGATTAGGGGTTTTTAATACTGATGTTAAACGATTTTCAAATAAGGTAAAAGTGCCTCAAATGGGTTGGAATATAATTAAAAATTTAAAATCTGATTTATTTACTGGTGTTAAAGAAAACGAGTATATGTATTTAGTGCATAGTTATTATGCTGAACATTGTAAACAAACTATTGCTACAACAGATTATGATATAAATTATGCCTCAGCCTTGCAACATAATAATTTTTTTGGAGTACAGTTTCATCCAGAAAAGAGTAGCTTAGCAGGAGAAAGAATTTTAGAAAACTTTTTAAAGTTAGATATAAAACAGAAATGAGAATTATACCTGCCATAGATATTATAGACGGAAAATGTGTGCGTCTCACTAAAGGAGATTACGAAACAAAAAAGGTATATAATGAAAACCCTCTTGAAGTTGCAAAAGCTTTTGAAGCTTCAGGTATAGAATATTTGCATTTAGTGGATTTAGATGGTGCCAAGGCACAGCATATTGTCAACTATAAAATTTTAGAACAAATTGCCTCAAAAACAAGTTTGAAAATTGATTTTGGCGGTGGCTTAAAAGCTGATGAAGATATCCTTATAGCCTTTAATTCTGGCGCTAAACAAATAACGGGGGGGAGCATTGCGGTAAAAGACCCAAAAACGTTTGAGTCATGGATTTCAAAATATGGACCAGCTAAAATAATTCTAGGTGCAGATAGTGATCAGGGAAAAGTTTCTATAAGTGGGTGGATGGAAAAAAGTCAAGAAGAGTTAATACCTTTTATTAAAGACTATCAAAAAAAACGCATTCAATATGTGATTTGCACTGATATATCAAAAGATGGTATGTTAGAAGGGCCGTCTATAGAATTATACAAACAAATTATTGCGGAATGCAGTAATAGCAGTTCTGGTCAATCTATAAAGTTAATTGCTTCTGGAGGTATTTCAAGTATTGAGGAAATACCTGTTTTGAAAGAAATAGGGTGTGAAGGTGTTATAATAGGTAAAGCTATTTATGAGAATAGAATAAGTTTAAAACAACTTGAAAAATACGTATAATTCTAGGTTTAAAATATGCTTACAAAACGAATCATTCCTTGTTTGGATATAAAAAATGGTAGAACTGTAAAAGGGGTTAATTTTGTAGATTTAAGAGATGCCGGTGATCCGGTGGAATTAGCTAAACAGTATGCTGATTTGGGCGCAGATGAATTAGTTTTTTTAGATATCTCTGCTACTCTAGAAGGACGAGCAACTACTTTAGATATGGTGCTTCATGTGGCAGAGCAAGTGAATATCCCGTTTACTGTCGGAGGTGGTATTTCCTCAATAGAAGATGTAGATGCCTTGTTGCAATGTGGTGCTGATAAAGTATCTATTAATTCTTCAGCGGTTAAAAGACCTGAATTGATTAATGAGTTGTCTAACAAATTTGGAAGTCAATGTATTGTGGTTGCTATAGATGCCAAGGAAATTGGCAATCAATGGAAAGTCCATTTAGCAGGTGGAAGCATTCCTACTGATATTGATTTATTTGAATGGGCGAAAGAAGTAGAACAGCGCGGCGCAGGTGAAATTTTGTTTACTTCAATGAATCATGATGGAACGAAAAATGGCTTTGCGAATGAGGCCTTGGCAAAATTATCAGAAGCATTAAATATTCCAATTATAGCCTCAGGAGGTGCTGGAAATGTGCGACATTTTATTGACACTTTTAAGATAGGCAAGGCAGATGCAGCTTTGGCAGCAAGTGTGTTTCATTTTGGAGAAATACGCATTCCAGAATTGAAGAAACAACTAAAAAATAATAATATAGAAGTACGATTATAATTTATATCATGAAAATAAAATATAACAATGAAGGCTTAGTTCCGGCAATTATACAAGATGCCAAAACAAAGAATGTTTTAATGCTAGGATATATGAATGAGGAAGCCTTCCAAAAAACAGTATCTACAAAACAAGTAACTTTTTTTAGCAGAAGTAAGCAACGTTTATGGACAAAAGGTGAAGAAAGCGGTCATTTTTTGCATCTTATAGGTATTAAAAATGACTGCGATAATGATACCTTGTTAATTCAAGTGAATCCTGTTGGGCCAACTTGTCACAAAGGGAGTGATACCTGCTGGAATGAATCAAATAGTCAGGAGTTTGGTTTTTTAACCCAACTGGAAAGTGTCATTAAGGAAAGAATAGAAAATGATGATAATGAAAATTCTTATGTTGCTTCACTGTTTAAAAAGGGGATTAATAAGATTGCTCAAAAGGTAGGTGAAGAAGCCGTTGAAGTTGTCATTGAAGCAAAAGATGCCAATGACCATTTGTTTTTGGAAGAAAGTGCTGATTTATTATTTCATTATTTAATATTACTTCAAGCAAAAGGACATAACCTTAATGATATAAGTAAGGTTCTTGAAAAACGCCATAAATAATTAAAATTAAAAGGGCCTAAATTATTAAAGCCCTTTTAATTTTAATACTATATTTAGATTAACTTAACCATCCGTTGGTGTCTACTTTTCTTGAATACCAAACTAAAAATCCGCCTATAAATACCACCAAAATTGGCATTATTAAGCCTCCAGGACCATATACTTCCAAGGATTTGCTAAAGAATACATTGTAAATCATCTGTACTATGATGCCCAATAGGGAAACTACCAAAACAATTTTGGCCCAGCGTTTTCTGAGTAATAATAATAAACAACCAAATGCGCCTCCCCAAACTGCTAATGCGAAGGCGGCGGTGGCCCATGCAGGAACATCCTGATATATAGCTTGTTCCGCCTCAGGTAAAGATTGCAATGTTTCATCAGACATAAATGCCTGAGCTAAATAGGCCATTACCCCTAATACATTCCAAAAAAGTGCAATACCACCTATAACCCAAAAACTAGTTGTAGGTTTTTTTGTATTTTCATTCATAATAAATACTTTTAGTTAGTTATTTTGTAATACAATTTATAAAAATTTTGTCATAATTATTAAATTAACTTACATTCAATCCATTTTAATTCTCAATAAAAATTTTGAAAAAATACTACTATGTGATAACGGTTCAATTTTTAGGGTATCGGTTTCATGGCTGGCAAAAACAGCCACACGTCAAAACGGTACATTTAATGATTGACAAAACCTTAAAATTCATTTTAGAGAAAAAACGATTTAAAACACTCGGGTCAGGAAGAACCGATGCTATGGTCTCAGCTCAAGAGGCCGCTTTTGAGCTGTTTTTAGAGGAACCAATCCTTGATTTTGAAAATTTTATGGAGGTGTTCAATCAAAACTTACCGCAAGATATTAGAGCTCTTAAAATTAAAGAAGTCGATCAAGCCTTCAATATTATACAGAATTCAAAAATAAAAGAATACCTCTATTTGTTTTCTCAAGGAAGTAAAAACCACCCTTTTTGTGCACCATTAATGTCGACAATACTTGAACCTTTAGATATTGAGTTAATGAAACAAGGAGCGAAATGTTTTGAAGGTTACCATAACTTTAAAACCTACGCTTTTAAAGCAACAAATGAGGGGATTTATAATAGAACATTAGAAACCTGTGAGTTATTTGAAAATAATCTGTTTAGTGCTAATTTTTTTCCGGAAAAAAGCTATATTTTAAAGGTAAAAGGTAAAGGTTTTATGAGAAATCAAATACGTTTAATGATGGGAGCTTTAATTAAATTAGGCCGAGGAGAAATTTCTTTGGAATATATTGAAAATAGTTTAAAACCTGAAAGTAAAGAGGTAATGGATTATATTGCACCAGCTTCAGGACTAATTCTAAATAAAATTGAATTTCATTAAATTAAAAATAAGATGAGTATTAGCGTGAATAACAATGTTTTTGAATTTTTAAAAAAACTTGAAAAAAATAATAACCGTGATTGGTTTAACGAACATAAAAAAGAGTTTAAAGTAATTGAAAGTGAGATAAAAAAAGTATACACTACCGCTTTTGAAAATTTAAAAACCCATGATGATGTCGATAAAGTTAAAATTTTTAGAATCTACCGTGATGTTCGTTTTTCAAAAAACAAGCAACCCTACAAAACTCATTTTGGCGGTTCTTTCAACAGAGTAAAACCCCATTTAAGGGGCGGTTATTATTTACACCTTGCTCCAAATAATGAATCATTTATTGCAACTGGTTTTTGGGAACCAAATAAAGAAGATTTACTTAGAATGAGAAAGGAGTTTGAAATGGATGATGAAGAAATGAGAAGTATAATAAATGATGAGTCTTTTAAAAATATTTGGGGAAATTTGATTGGTGATGAACTGATATCAGCCCCAAAAGGTTTTAACAAAGAACATCAAGCCATTGATTTGATAAGAAAAAAACAATACATCTTCACGAAAAAATATACTGATGAAGAAGTGCTTCATACCAATTTTTTATCAGAAATAAATACCGCATTTAGAGCGATTCGCCCTTATTTTAATTATATGAGTGAAGTCTTAACCACTGATTTGAACGGCGTTTCAATAATATAATCCTAAACAGCATTTAAAAATTCTGATCTGACAATTAATTGAATATTACTAATTAATCGTTCTTTAACAATACCCATCATGCGTTTGTTTAAAGCCGAGGAATTTTGAATATAAATCAAATATTCATCAACTGTAAAAAGACCAATAATAATACCTTTCAATGAGTTTCTGAATTTGATATCTCTTTGAATAGAGTTTTCAATATAAGAGATCTTCTTTTCAACAGGCAACTCATAAAATGAACATTTATATTTGTTGACATAGTTTTTGAAAACTTCAATAAGTAAATCATTTTGCAGTTTAATTATAGGTCTTAGTACTATGTTTTGAAAGCGTTCATCATTACTCATATTCTCATGGATGGTAGCTGTTAAAATCTCTGGTCGAATGGCTTTCAAGTCAGATTGTCTTGTGGTCATGGCGTTAGAATTTTATTAAAATTATAAATTAATAAAGCAAAATGAATTGAATGTAATTATACTTTTTAACTAGTTTATTAACAAATAAAAAAAAGTGCCTTTTAAATTTATAAGCAAACAAACAATTCTATTGAGATAAAATCGGTTTTTCTTCATTCCATTAATAATACTATAAAAATGATGCCATAAGTCTCGTAACTTTTGCTATTATGATGATAAAAAGGTTCATTTTTATAAATTTGCCTTCTAATACTTGATCTATTGTAATTATTAATTTACGTTCAAGTTTCAATATTAAATTTTTAGATATTTATGAGCAAAACATTGTTTGACAAAGTATGGGATTCGCATGTGGTTAGAAAAATTGAAGGAGGACCTGATGTATTTTTTATTGATCGCCATTTTATTCATGAAGTAACAAGTCCTGTAGCTTTTCTTGGATTAAAAAGTAGGGGCTTAAAAGTGATGTACCCTGAAAGAACGTTTGCAACCGCAGATCACAATACTCCAACAATCAATCAGCATTTACCAGTTGAAGATCCATTATCTGCGAATCAATTAAAAGCCCTAGAAGATAATTCTAATGAGTATGGAATTAGTCATTGGGGATTAGGACATCAAAAAAATGGTATTGTACATGTTATAGGACCTGAAAATGGTATTACTTTCCCAGGAGCCACAATTGTTTGTGGAGATTCTCATACCTCTACACATGGTGCTTTCGGTGCCATTGCATTTGGAATTGGAACTTCAGAAGTTGAAATGGTACTTTCTACGCAATGTATTATGCAACCAAAACCTAAAAAAATGCGCATTAATGTAAATGGACATTTAGGTAAAGGGGTTACACCAAAAGATGTTGCTTTATATATTATTTCAAAACTAACAACGTCTGGCGCTACAGGATATTTTGTGGAATATGCCGGTGATGTGTTTGAAAATATGTCTATGGAAGGTAGAATGACTGTTTGTAATTTATCTATTGAAATGGGAGCTCGTGGAGGCATGATTGCTCCAGATGAAACCACTTTTGCTTATTTAAAAGGGAAACCACTTTCTCTAAAAGGGGCTGCATGGGATAAAGCTGTAGCACATTGGAAAACGTTAAAAACGGAAGAAGGTGCTACTTTTGATAAAGAATTAAACTTTAAGGCTAGTGATATTGAACCTATGATTACCTATGGAACCAATCCGGGTATGGGTATGGGTATTTCAAAACATATTCCTAATGCCGATTCAGTTGAAGGTGGCATCGCCACTTACAAAAAATCATTAGATTACATGGGATACCATGAAAATGATTCCATGATAGGTAAAAAAATAGACTATGTCTTTTTAGGAAGTTGTACTAATGGTAGAATTGAAGATTTTCGCGCTTTTGCATCTATTGTTAAAGGCAAGAAAAAGGCAGATAACGTAACGGCCTGGTTAGTACCAGGATCTCATGAAGTAGAAGCCAAGATTAAAGAAGAAGGTATTTTGGATATTCTTACAGCAGCAGGATTCACCTTAAGACAACCTGGTTGCTCAGCTTGTTTAGCAATGAATGATGACAAAATTCCTGCAGGAAAATATGCAGTTAGTACTTCAAACAGAAACTTTGAAGGCCGTCAAGGTCCTGGGTCAAGAACCTTATTAGCAAGCCCATTAGTAGCGGCAGCAGCAGCTGTGACAGGTGTAGTAACTGACCCAAGAAATTTAATTTAATATTAAAATTTACAATTTAAAATGGCATACGATAAATTTAAAGTCCTAACGAGTAAAGCAGTTCCATTACCATTAGAAAATGTGGATACAGATCAAATTATTCCGGCTCGTTTTTTAAAAGCAACTGAGCGTAAAGGTTTTGGTGACAATTTATTTAGAGATTGGAGATATAACAATGATAATTCACCTAAAGAAAGTTTTGTATTAAATAATTCTGTTTACAGTGGCAAGATTTTAGTTGGTGGTAAGAATTTTGGTTCTGGCTCTTCTAGAGAACATGCGGCTTGGGCTATTTATGATTATGGATTTCGTTGTGTTGTTTCAAGTTTCTTTGCTGATATTTTTAGAAATAACTGTTTAAATATAGGTGTTTTGCCAGTTCAGGTTTCTCCTGAATTTGCAGAACAAATATTTAATGCCGTTTATGATAATCCAAATACAGAACTAGAAATTAATCTTCCAAATCAAACCATTACCATTCTTTCAACCGGAGCAAAAGAATCTTTTGAAATCAATAGTTATAAGAAAGATAACATGCTGAATGGTTTTGATGATATTGATTATTTACAAAACATAAAAGGAGAAATAGAATCGTTTGCAAATAACCTTTTGTTATAATTAAATGGCCTCCAGAAAAATTGAAATAATGGATACGACCTTACGCGATGGTGAGCAAACCTCGGGCGTGTCGTTTTCTGCATCTGAAAAATTAACCATTGCAAAACTTTTATTAGAAGAATTAAAAGTGGATCGTATTGAAATTGCCTCTGCCAGAGTTTCGGAAGGAGAATTTCAAGCGGTTAAAAGTATTACCAGCTGGGCGAATACTAATGGTTACATTAATGCAGTGGAAGTATTAACATTTGTTGATAATGGCGTTTCAATTAATTGGATGATAGAAGCAGGAGCGAAGGTTCAAAATTTGCTTACAAAAGGTTCATTAAATCATTTAACTCATCAATTAAAAAAGACTTCTAATCAACATTTTAAAGAAATTGCAGAAACTATTTCACTTGCTAAAGAGAAAGGGATTGAAACCAATGTGTATTTAGAAGACTGGAGTAATGGCATGCGCAATTCTAAGGAGTATGTTTATGAGTTTTTAGAGTTTTTAAAAACACAGCCTGTAAAGCGAGTCATGCTTCCAGATACTTTGGGAGTAATCACTCCGGAAGAATCATTTGCATTTGTTTCAGAAATTAAATCAAAATATCCCAATATCCATTTTGATTTTCATGCCCATAATGATTATGATTTGGGGGTTGCGAATGCTATGGAAGCGCTAAAAGCTGGTGCAGACGGATTACATTTAACTATAAATGGTATGGGTGAACGCGCTGGCAATGCTCCTATGGCCAGTACGATAGCAGTTATCAATGATTTTATGCCATTGATTGAAATTGGAGTCAATGAAAAAGTTCTTTATACCGTCAGTAAACTCGTTGAAAATTTTTCTGGAGTAATGATTCCAGCTAATAAACCCGTAATAGGTGCTAATGTTTTTACACAAACCGCTGGTATTCATGCTGATGGTGACAATAAAAAGAATCTGTATTTTAGTGATTTATTGCCGGAAAGATTTGGACGAACACGTAAATATGCACTAGGTAAATCTTCAGGCAAAGCGAATATTCAAAAAAATCTTCAAGAACTTGGTTTACAATTAAATGATGATGATTTAAAGAAAGTCACTCAGCGCATCATAGAACTTGGCGATAAAAAACAAGTAGTGACAAAGGAAGATCTACCTTATATTATCTCAGATGTTCTAGATGTCACTTATGAAGAAAAAGTAAAGGTAGAGTCTTATGTTTTAACCCATGCCAAAGGATTAAAACCTTCTACTACGGTTTCTATAACCATAAATGGTAAAACTTTTGAAGAAAACTCCTTAGGTGACGGTCAATTTGACGCTTTCATGAATGCCATTAGAATCATTTTCAGGAAAGTTGATACCATTTTGCCGGATTTAATAGACTATGCGGTTAGAATTCCTCCTGGAAGCCATTCAGACGCCTTATGTGAAACTATTATCACTTGGAAAAGTCCTGAGAAAGAATTTAAAACAAGAGGCTTAGATTCTGATCAAACGGTGTCTGCTATTAAAGCCACAGAAAAAATGCTCAACATTATTATTAATTAAGATTATAACCATAAATACATGAAATTAAACATAGCACTGTTAGCAGGAGACGGCATTGGACCTGAAGTTATTGATCAGGCTGTAAAAGTTAGTAACGCTGTTGCTGAAAAATTTGGACATGAAATTACCTGGGTTCCTGCCTTAACAGGTGCAGCAGCGATCGATGCCGTAGGAGAACCTTATCCAGATGAAACTCATGAAATATGTATGAAGTCAGATGCTGTTTTATTTGGAGCTATAGGTCATCCTAAATATGATAATGACCCTAGTGCCAAGGTTAGACCAGAACAAGGATTACTTAAAATGCGTAAAAAACTAGGGTTATTTGCTAATGTTAGACCAACCTTTACATTTCCATCATTAATAGATAATTCTCCCTTAAAGCGGGAACGTATTGAAGGGACTGATTTAGTGTTTTTAAGAGAATTAACTGGTGGTATTTACTTTGGTGAAAAGGGTAGAAGAGATGGGGGCGAAACGGCTTATGACAATTGTGTTTATACCAGAGACGAGGTTAAACGATTAGCTAAAAAAGGATTTGAATTAGCGATGACTCGTTCTAAAAAATTATGTTGTGTTGATAAAGCCAACGTATTAGAAACTTCTCGTTTATGGAGAGAAACTGTTCAGGCCATGGAAAAAGACTATCCGGAAGTAAAAGTAAGTTATGAGTTTGTAGATGCAGTAGCCATGCGTTTAGTGCAATGGCCTAATAGTTATGATGTGTTAATTACTGAAAACCTATTTGGAGATATTTTAACTGATGAAGCTTCGGTAATCTCAGGATCTATGGGCTTAATGCCATCGGCTTCAGTTGGAGAACACACATCTTTATATGAACCAATACACGGATCTTATCCGCAAGCAACAGGACTTGACATTGCAAATCCATTAGCAACGGTGTTATCTGCTGCCATGATGTTTGAAGATGCCTTTGGTTTAGCTGATGAAGCTAAAGCCATACGGGATGTTGTTAATAAATCATTAGCAGAAGGGGTTGTTACTGAAGATTTATCAGGTAAAAATAAAGCTTATAAAACCAGTGAGGTAGGAAATTGGTTAGCAAGCAATATCTAATAAAGATTATTTTATTATGTTAAAAGCGAGTTTCAAATGAAACTCGCTTTTTTTATACTGTATCTTAGTTCTTTTGATTTGGTATAAAACTTGAACCCGTTGGCAGTTCATAGACCTCCAAATCGAAATACGGTACCGCAGCAATTAAATGATCAAATATATCCGCCATGATATATTCATAATTTTCCCACCGCTTATCTGTGCTAAAAGCATAAACCTCTAAAGGTATTCCCTGCGTTGTTGGCGCTAATTGCCTCACCATAATCATCATGTCCTTATTGATTGCAGAATGTTGTTCAAGATACGTTTGTGCATATTTTCGATACACCCCTAAATTGGTCAGGTTTCTTCCATTTAAAGGTAATTCTTTGTCAATATTATGGCTTTTATTAAAGCTATTAATGTCATTTTCACGCTTGTCTAAATAAGTGGTAATTAAGTGTATTTTTTTTAATCTATCTACCTCATCTTTAGTTAAATACTTAACGCTATCTAATTTAATGTTTAAAGCTCGTTTAATACGCCTGCCTTCAGAATTGACCATGCCACGCCAGTTCTTAAATGAATCTGAAATCAATGCATAAGTTGGAATGGTTGTAATGGTTTTATCAAAATTTTGAACCTTAACAGTTGCAAGGTTTATTTCAATAACATCACCATCGGCTCCATATTTTTCAAATGTAATCCAGTCCCCAATATGCACCATATTGTTAATTGAAACCTGAATACTGGCTACAAATCCTAATATAGTATCTCTGAAAATTAATATAATAACGGCTGAAGCAGCACCAAGGCCTGTTATGAAGTTTATAAATGCAATTCCTGTCAGGATGGCAATTGCTGAAAAAACACCTATAACCCACGCAAAAATCATAAAAACCTGAATGTAACTATCTATAGGTTTATCTTTTAATTTTGGTAATGTTTTAAAATAATCTTTTAATGCATTTAAAACACTTCGTACAATCCACAGGGTAATTAAGATAGAAAAAGTTTTTAATCCTTTTTCTGCTATATTTTCATAATAATTAAAATCTGTAAGTACGATTGGCATCAATTCTAACATAAATAACAATGGAATTACATGCGCAATGTTTCTGGGTACTTTGTTAGCAACTAATAAATCATCAAAATTTGTTTTTGATTTCGAAGCGAACTTGGTAAATATTTGAATTAATATTTTTCTGGTAATAAAATCAACAATCAATACAATAATGATTAAGGCAATTGCTAATGCCATCATATTAAAGTATTTAGCGGAAGTTTCTGAAAAATTAGCAGAAATCAAATAATCGTAAAGTAAATGCTTGATAGAGTCCATATTATTTTATCATATTTAAATACTTTCTATCTATATAAAAAGTTCCAAATGGAATAATTGATGCTAATAAAACCGAATAAAACTGAGATCTATTCCAGTTAGTGTCAGTTTTATACATATATGCAATAACTATATAGGTTATAAACAGTAAACCATGAGGCATTCCTAATAATTTCACATATTTAGGTTCGCTTAAAAAATATTTTATAGGGGTTGCTATAAACAGTAATAATATATATGACATTCCTTCTAAGAAGGCAATAATTCTAAAGATATTTATAAATGATAACATCGGTTTATTTTTTTTGCAAAAATAGTATTTAGATATTTAATACAAAGTATTCTATTTACAATTAAAACACGTGAAAAATAACTAATCCATATATCAGGAATCTTACTAAGCGCAAAGAACCATAAAGAACCACACTTTTAAAAGGAAATTCAATAATACCAGCAGCCATACAAGAAATAGAAAAGGGTAGTGGTAAAAGAGCGCCAACCACAATTAAAAAACCACCCCACTTTTTAGAGTTTTTTAGTTGTTTTTCCATTTTTTGCTCTAAATAGTTGTGTACAGAAGGGATTTTTGTAATTCCTATACCTATCCAATAAGAACAAATTCCTCCAAAATAAGATAGAAATGCTAAAATACTTAAGTAAAGCCATGGCTGATTCATTTTACCAGACCAGGCAATAAAAATTTCAGGTGGAACAAGACCTAAAAACGATTCAGAAGCAAAGAAAAATGTCAATACTCCTGTTACAGGCAGCACCTCTGTAAGATGAATTAAAGCTTTATCAATGTTAAAAAAATGGTTTAACACATATATGATAGAAATAATGCCTATAATATAAGGAAGAGCTTTTTTAATAGCCTGTCCTACAAACACATAAAAGCCGGTATATGAGTAATACTGATGTAATAACTGTACACGCGATTTCTCGGTTTTTAATCTAGTCTTTTGTTTCATTATTATTTTTCCTTTCCAAGCGTGCAAATATAGTTTTATAAGATTTTTTAATTCGTCTTAAAAGTATATTTATGAAAAGTTTAATATTGTTTTAACATACATCAAAATTTATCTTCCGTTATATAACTACATATTTTTTTAAAGTATTTAGATGATTTAAATCATTTTTTTATTACTTTAATGGAGTTAGTTTTATTTTCATAATAATTAATCCAGTAGCATGAAAATATTTGACGAAAAACACATAAAAAACATTGTTTTAGTTGGGGCTCATAACAGTGGAAAAACAACACTTTCTGAAACCATGTTGTTTGAAGCAGGTCTATTAAACAGACGTGGCACCGTAGAAGATCGTAATACCGTTTCTGATTATCAAAGTATTGAACAGGAACGTGAAGCATCTATTTACGCAACGCCTATGCATACAGAATGGCGTAATTATAAAATAAATATTATTGACACGCCAGGTTTAGATGACTTTATTGGTGAAATTATTTCATCCATTAGAGTTGGAGACACGGTTGTCACCGTTATTAACGGTAGACAAGGCGTTGAGGTTGGTACTGAAATTATCTGGAACTACATAGATAAATATAACAGACCAACCTTATTTGTTATAAACCAGATTGATCATCCAGATATTAAATTTGATGAAAGTTTTAATAGTATTAAATCCTTAGTTGGAAATAATGCGGTAAAAATGCAATATCCATTAATTGTTGATGGCGCACAGTGCATTATTGACGTTTTAAAAATGAAGATGTACAAATTTGGTAAAGAAGGAGGCAAACCTGAAAAACTGGAAATACCAAATAATCAAAAGGAAATAGCTGATGAATTGCACAACGAATTAGTTGAGAAGGCTGCAGAAAATGACGAGGAATTATTAGAATTATTCTTTGAAAAGGGCACTCTTAACGAAGATGAAATGAGGCAAGGTTTAAAGGCAGGGATGTTGAATCATGAATTGTTTCCTGTTTTTTGTGTATCAGCATTAAATGATATGGGAACAGGACGCTTAATGGGCTTTATTGACAATGTGGCGCCGGCAGCATCAGAATTAAACGAAGAACAAAGTGAAGAAGGAGAAATTATAAATCGAGAAATAGGAGCGCCTACTTCATTATTTATTTTTAAAACCATTCAACAACCTAATTTAGGACAGATTACTTTTTTTAAGGTAAAATCTGGGGAAGTGAATGTGAATGATAAATTAATTAATTCAAGAAACAATGAAACCGAAATTATAAATCAATTGTTTATAATGGATGGTAAAGAAAGACAGCCCGTTTCAAAGTTAACCGTTGGTGATATTGGAGCTACTCTAAAATTAAAGTATACGGACACAAACGATACATTAAGAGCTGCAAAAAGCAATATCACCATTAAACCTATTAAATTTCCAGAACCTAGAATCAGGAAAAGTGTTGGGGCCATTGAGAAACAAGATGAGGAAAAATTGATTGATGCACTTAAAAAAATTCATAGCCAGGATCCTACCGTGATATTAGAATATTCACAAGAATCTAAACAACAACTCTTAGGATGCCAAGGCGAATTACACTTAGCGACCATAGAGTGGACCTTAAAAAATGTTTATGGGATTAAGGCAAAGTTCACAAAACCAAAAATAACCTACAGAGAAACTATACAGCGCTCATCTACAGCAAGTTACAAACATAAAAAACAATCTGGTGGTTCTGGACAATTTGGTGAAGTCCATTTAAAAATAGAGCCATGGAATGAAGGTATGCCAGAACCAGAAGGATTTAGCTTAAGAGGAAAGGAAGAGGTAGAACTGCCATGGGGAGGTAAATTAATTTTCTATAACTGTATTGTTGGTGGGGTTATTGACCAACGTTATTTACCCTCTATAATGAAAGGTGTTTTAGAAGTCATGGAAGACGGCCCATTAACAGGTTCATATATAAGAGATGTACGCGTCATGGTTTATGATGGCAAAATGCATTCAGTAGATTCCAATGATATTTCCTTTAAAATAGCAGGAGCACATGCCTTTAAAGAAGCCTTTTTAAATGCAAATCCTAAATTATTAGAGCCAACGAATGAGCTTATAGTTAAAGTCCCAGAAGAAATGGTAGGTAATGTGATGACTGATTTACAATCAAGACGTTCTATAATACAAGGTTTTGAAAGTAATAATAATTATCAAATATTAAAATCTATTACACCTGCAGCTGAATTATACGGCTATTCAACAGATTTAAGATCATTAACACAAGGTAGGGCTACTTTTAGCACAACGTTTTCATCATACCAGCCTGTACCACCTAATGTGCAAAGCGAATTGGTGAAACAAGTAGAACAAGAAGAAGTATAACATAAAAAACAAGACATATGCAAACTAAAGTGCTATATTTAAGTGATTTAAAGTTCAATTTAGAAACATGGAAGCGGGAATTGCGGTTTCATTTTAACGAAATGGATACGTTTGAAGAAAAATTAGAAGAAATTGCAAGTAGAGAATTTGGTCAGAAGGCTTTGAAACCCTTAGAAATTTTTCAAAATCGAATCATGATTGAAAAAGATGCTATTTCAAAGTTGTTACATAGAATCAGAAATAAGATGATCAATATCAACCGGGTTAATTTTGATGAATCTATTGATGGCAGGTTACAAAATGAACAACACACATTGCGTGAGGATATGAAAAACTATATTAAATTACATTA
>JAHENA010000097.1 GCA_024643405.1 Flavobacteriales bacterium
AAGAATTAACTGCTTATGATGCCTTAGGCGCCCATGTAAGAGATGAATTAGGTATTAATGAAATCAGTCAAGCTAAACCGATTCAGGCAGCCTTTGCATCCGGTGCCTCTTTTACGGTTGGCGGTTTATTGCCGTTTCTGGTTACCATTTTTTTTCCATTAAAAAATATGGAATATTCTCTGTATGGGTCTGCTATTTTATTTCTGATTATTTTAGGGGCATTGGCCGCGAAAACAGGGGGTTCCAATATACTTAAAGCGGTTGTTAGAATTGTGTTTTGGGGAACGATTGCCATGGGTATTACTGCTGCTGTAGGGTATTTTTTCGGAGTTAATATTTAATAAAATTTTTAATAGAATTACTTTTAATTTATTTCATGCTATTAATATAATATTCCGAAAGCGAATATAAGTGCTTTCGAATTTTGATGGTTTAAAAAGTCTTATGCGTGTTTATTCTTTATAACTTTATTTAAATTAATGCCTAATTTTAAGCTTTTCAGCTTCCGCTAGTGTTTTTAAGTCTTTTATAGGTTTAAGAATTTGAATAGGGGTTACTCAAATTCGTCATACGTATGAATGGATTTCATGATTTCTTCGTAAAATAAAATAGCCCTCATTAGGTTTCTTGTATCAGAATATGGTAACATCACATTTTGAAACGCGATAGATTCTTCTATATAATTATTCGTGTTTTCAATTTGATTTTCAAGTGCTTTTCTATTGTCATTATTGTTTGGAATACCTAAAGTTGACATGGTAACACCTGGTTTCGTAGCAAAAGCAATATAAGGAAGTATATTAGACAGGGTTTCCATACGCTCTATATAAAGGTCTAATAATTGCCCTTTTTGCATGCGTTGTAGTTCTTCAATGTTATGGTATTTTTTTATCATAGCATCCTTACTTATAATGCTTTTGGGGTCATTCTTTTTTTGAGCAAAAGCTGAGAGCATTATGAACATAAAGCAGATGCTTAAAATGGTTATTTTATTTTTCATGATTATGGGGTTTAAATTTTGCTTACTCTATTAGCTTTTCGGCAGTCGCTATGGCTTTAAAGTTTCAATTTGCGTGCCAAAAATTTAAACAATTAATATTCAATAGATTAAACTTCATTGCCGTGTGCTTTCTTTTTTTTATTTTTATAACGAAAGCATTCGTTTTATGGAAGAAAAAAGTGTGAATTGTAAAAATTGTGAAAAGGATTTTAAAAGTGAGTATCAATTTTGTCCGCACTGTGGTCAAAAATCAAATGATGAACTCACTTTAGGTATTTTATTCTATAATACCATTAGTAATTATTTTTCTTTTGATGCCCGCTTTTTTAAAAGTTACATTCCATTAATGTTTAAACCTGGGTATTTGGCTAAAAAATTTATTGAAGGCAAGCGTTTATTGTATTTGCATCCTGCCCAAATGTATTTATTTATTTCGGTAGTGTTTTTCTTTTTATTTTCAATGATTACCAGAGAGACCACTCAAAAATTTGATACGGCACTCAAAAAGGGGTTTAATCAAACGGAAGCTGTTTTAGATACGATTCAAAATAAAGTTTTATTAGATTCCATTGACAGAGAAAAATTGCTTAAAAGTACGGAAGAGCTAAAAACTAATTTAGAAGAAAATAATGTTAATATAGGCGTAAATTATGCAGAATTAGACTCCATTATTAAGGGAAATAAGAAGAAGCCAGCTGTCAATTCGAGTTTCAGTTTTAATGAAAAAAAGATTGATTCTTTAATTGCTATTAATGCCAGTGATCATGACGTGTATTCTGCTATGGGGTTGAATGAGGATGCAGGTTCCTTTAAGCGTAAATTATATAGTCAAGCCCTTAAATTCTATAAGCAACGCAATGGAGGTTCCATTTTACAGGCATTTTATGATACTATTCCCATAGCCATGTTTATTCTGTTGCCAATTTTCGCCTTTTTATTAAAACTTTTTTATTTTAGAAAAGGCAGTTTTTCTCACCATTTGGTATTTACCTTTTATTTCTTTTCTTTTTTATTTATGGTGTTCAGCCTTTTGATTTTGACAGATTTTATTTGGAAAATACCTGGGTTTTTGTTGGGCTTGATTATTTTCTCAACGTTTTTATATCTCTGGCTAGCTGTTAAAAATTTTTACAAACAGGGCTATTTTGTGAGTTTCGTGAAAAGTGGTATTATTTCGTTTATGTATTTAAGTTTTGTAATTCCCTTAGCCGTTTTAATTATAGGAATCACCGCTTTTATGCTGTATTAATCAAATGATAATTTGTTATTTACAATTAATTCAGTTTTTCTTTTAAATAATTACCTGTAATCGAAGAAGGCGTGCTTATTATTTCTTCAGGAGTACCAGTTGCAACAATTTGCCCACCGTTTTCGCCACCTTCCGGGCCTAAATCAATGATATAATCGGCACACTTAATCAATTCTAAATTGTGCTCAACAACAATGATGGAATGTCCGTTTTCAATAAGCGCATTAAATGATTTTAACAGTTTTAGAATATCATGAAAATGCAGACCAGTAGTTGGTTCATCAAAAATAAAAAGTGCTTTTTCTTTATTGCTGCCTTTACCTAAAAAAGAGGCCAGTTTAATACGTTGTGCTTCTCCACCTGAAAGGGTAGAAGAGCTTTGACCTAAAGTCACATAGCCTAACCCCACATCTTGCAAAGGCTGTAGTTTATTTTTAATTTTAGCTTGCTTATTTAAGTCAAAAAAAGAAATAGCATCATCAATGGTCATATTTAATATATCATCAATGTTTTTATTAGCAAAAGTGACCTCAAGGACTTCTTTTTTGAATCTTTTTCCTTTACATGTCTCACATTCCAGATGCACATCTGCCATAAATTGCATTTCAATGGTTACTTCACCTTCACCTTTGCAAGTCTCACAGCGTCCGCCATCTACGTTGAATGAAAAGTGTTTCGCCTGATAGGCTCTAATAACACTTAATTTTTGATTTGCAAACAATGCTCTAATATCATCATAGGCTTTAATGTAAGTTACAGGATTAGATCGTGAAGATCTTCCAATAGGGTTTTGATCTACAAATTCTATATGATTTACATTACTAAAATGACCTTCTAGTTTAGTAAACTGTCCAGGTTTATCAGCAAAATCTGTTAATTTTTTCTGTAATGCAGGATATAATATTTTTTTAACGAGTGTGCTTTTTCCACTACCTGAAACACCAGTAACAACTGTTAACATGCCGAGAGGAAAACGGATATCTATATTTTTTAAGTTGTTTTCACGGGCTCCAATAATGTCTATATAATATTTTGAAGTTCGTCTTGCTTTTGGATTTTCAATTTTTAAAGTGCCATTTAAATATCCTGCCGTTAAGGAATTTGATGCTAAAATATCCTCATAGGTTCCTTGAGCCACTACATGACCGCCAAAGGTTCCGGCTTCTGGACCAATATCAATAATATAGTCCGCCGCCTTCATAATATCTTCATCGTGTTCCACTACTATAACGGTATTTCCCAGGTCTCTTAAAGACTTTAAAACAGAGATTAATCTTTCAGTATCCTTAGGGTGTAATCCAATACTAGGTTCATCTAAAATATACATGGAGCCAACCAAACTACTTCCTAATGAGGTAGCTAAATTGATACGTTGGCTTTCTCCACCTGAAAGTGTATTTGATTTTCTGTTCAAGGTTAAATAATCCAGGCCAACATTAGAAAGGAATGATAATCTGTTTTTGATTTCTTTTAAAAGCCTGTCTGCAATTTTAGCATCATAATCATTCAACTCCAGATTCTTAAAAAATCCAGTTAACATTTTTAAAGGCATTTCAACTAAATCAGTGATTGTTGCGCCACAAATCTTAACGTAGTTAGCTTCAATTCTTAAGCGTTTGCCATGACAGGTTTTACATTTTGTTTTACCACGGTAACGTGATAGCATGACTCTATTTTGAATTTTATAGGCTTTAGATTCCAGTTCAGCAAAAAAAGAATTCAGACCTTCAAAATATTGGTTACCATCCCAGATAAGTTGTTTTTGTTCTGGTGTTAATTCAAAATAGGGTTTATGTATTGGAAAATTGAATTTATGTGAATTATTTACCAGTTGATCTCTGAACCAACTCATACTTTCTCCACGCCAAGGAAAAATGGCATTCTCGTAAACAGATAACCCAGTATTGGGAATTACCAAATCATCATCAATCCCAACAATATCACCATATCCTTCGCATTTTGAACAAGCACCATAAGGATTGTTAAAACTAAATAAATGGATATTTGGTTCTAAAAAAGTAATACCATCCAGTTCAAATTTGTTGCTAAAGTGTTTTAAATGACCATTACTTAATGTTTCGATGATACATTCGCCTTTTCCTTCAAAAAAAGCAGTTTGAACCGCATCAGCTAATCTGTTTTCAAAATCCTCTTCATTTTTTAAAATAATTCGATCAACTACTAAATAAATGTCTTTTGAGACTACATTTTTTACTTCATCAATTCTTAAAACATCCTCATTAACCTTGATTCTGGCGTAACCTTGTTGTTGTAAAACTTTTAATTTATCCTGCATTTCCCTTCCACTTTCCAAATGAATAGGAGCGAGGAGTAACAGCCTTTCGCCTTCAGAAAAGTGTTTAATATACTTTAAGACATCGGAAACGGTATCTTTTTTCACTTCACTTCCCGTTACAGGAGAATAGGTTTTACCAATTCTAGCAAATAATAATTTGAGATAATCATAAATCTCAGTGGTAGTTCCAACGGTAGATCGTGGATTTGTAGAATTTACTTTTTGCTCAATGGCAATTGCGGGGGCAATGCCTTTAATGTAATCAACTTTTGGCTTGTTTAGTCTACCTAAAAATTGACGTGCATAACTTGACAAACTTTCAACATAGCGTCTTTGTCCTTCAGCGTACAAGGTATCAAAAGCTAAACTTGACTTGCCAGAACCAGATAAACCAGTAATTACTACTAATTTATTCCTCGGGATCACTACATCAATGTTTTTCAAATTGTGTAATTTGGCTCCTTTTATAATGATATTTTGTTTCGGATTTACGTCTGAAAGATTAGTAATCATAGCTTTTAATGAATAATTTTGCAAAGATACTATAAGTATTTTATCCTTCTAAATTTATTATTTAAACGATTAAAGTGTGATCATTTTAATACCCTAAATAGTGTTTGATTCATCGATTTTTGTGTATTTCATCGTAAAAATTGCTTTTTAAACTGTTTATAAGTTAAAAAAAAGCAGCTATTTATTGTTTTTTAAGATTGTTTGTTATTATATTTGATGAGTTATTAATCACAAAAAACTTCTAGCCTATAGCAGAAAATTACTTTTAAATAATTAACCCCAAGCAAAGAAGAACTCTTCTATGCATTAAAAGTAATGATTATGCACAACGAAATAATACCAGACGCTACATTAGTTAGTAGATATATACAGGGAGAAGAGTATGCCTTAGAAATTCTTATTAATAGGCATAAACAAAAAATTTACAGTTTCATTTACTCAAAAGTGTATGACAGAGATGTCACTGAAGATATTTTTCAAGATACATTTATCAAGGTAATACGTACTTTAAAAAGAGGTGCTTATAATGAAGAAGGTAAATTTTTACCATGGGTGATGCGGATCTCGCATAATTTGGTTATTGATTATTTTAGAAAAAATAGCAGAATGCCAAAATTTGATAATAGTGGTGAGTTTAGTATTTTTTCCGTTTTAAGTGACAGTTCTTTAAATGCTGAAAAAAGAATTATAAAAGAGCAGGTTGAAAATGATGTGAAACGTCTAGTTGAAGAACTTCCTGAAGATCAAAAAGAAGTGTTATTAATGCGGATTTATGATGACATGAGTTTTAAAGAAATATCTGATAAAACCGGTGTAAGCATTAATACTGCACTAGGTAGAATGCGTTATGCACTTATTAATTTGAGAAAAATTATTGATAAACATAATATTGTTTTAACGAATTAAACAATAAAACACGTTTTGTTCCGTTTGATAGATTATTAATTTAAACTATAACAAATGGCAAAACTTTACACCAATAATTCAATTGAAAAATTTAACGACTTACAACCGAAAGAAGAAACGGTCAATTTTCTTCTAAATTATTCTAAGGCTTTAAGTGTTATTAATTGTAATAAAATGAAGTTTGAAGCGCTTCTCAACTAAACTTTGAAAAAGTCCTGATAGTTAGTCATCAGGACTTTTTTAATTTGTAATATATATCTATTACTGATTTCCGGCCAATCCTTTTAGTTATAATATCTTTTTCTAAATCCCAGCCTCTCGCCGGTGAATATTGCCTACCATACCAGATAATTTGTAAATGCAAATCATTCCATAATTCTCTAGGGAATAATCTTTTAGCGTCTTTTTCAGTTTGAACCACATTTTTACCGTTGCTTAGGTTCCACCGATACATTAATCTATGAATATGCGTATCAACAGGGAATGCAGGAACACCAAAGGCTTGTGACATCACCACACTAGCCGTTTTATGCCCAACAGATGGTAACGATTCTAAAGCTTCAAAATCCTGGGGTACTTCTCCATTATATTTTTCAATAAGAATTTTAGATAAGCCATAAATACCTTTACTTTTCATAGGAGATAATCCAACAGGTTTTATAATTTCTCTAATTTCTTCAATTGAAAGTTTAATCATGTCATAAGGATTGTCCGCTTTTTCAAATAATAAAGGAGTTATTTGATTCACTCTCACATCTGTGCTTTGTGCCGACATTAAAACTGCAATTAAAAGTGTGTATGGGTCTGTATGTTCCAAAGGAATTGGAATTTCAGGATATAATTCATTTAAAGTGGTAATTATAAATTCAACATTTTCTTGTTTTGACATTTATTGTATTTTAGCAGTTACAAAGTTAAAAAATATGAACACATTAAAAGTAGGGGATAAAGTTCCAAATTTCAGTGTCTTTAATGATCAGGGAAAACCAGTGTCTTTATCAGATTATAAAGGTAAAAAACTAGTGGTTTTCTTTTATCCGAAGGCAAATACACCAGGATGCACTGTAGAAGCTTGTAATTTAAGAGATCATTATGGTCTTTTACAAGAAAAGGGATATGAGTTATTAGGAGTCAGTGCGGATTCTGTTAAAAAGCAGGAGAGTTTTAAAAATAAATTCGATTTCCCTTTTCCATTATTAGCCGATGAAGAGAAAGTGGTGATTAAAACCTTTGGGGTCTGGGGTCCAAAAAAGTTTATGGGTAAAGAGTATGATGGCATCCATAGAATGACCTTTTTACTTGATGAGAATGGTATTGTAGTGCGCGTTATAGATAATGTTAAGACTAAAGACCATGCAGCACAAATATTAGAAGACTAAATATTACTTTTGTTTTCGTCTTCTAGTATATCCAAATAAACGTTGATCTTTTATGGTATCTGCAACCCCATCAGGAAGCATGTCTTCCCATCCTTCTTCGTTGTCTTGAATCATTTTAAGAACTTCTCTTGATAAAATATCAAGAATATCAGGGTTAAAGTCTTTAATATCATTCATTTTCCCATTGTATTTAAAGAATTTATACAATTCTTTCATACGCGGGTGTACTTTCAGGTTTTCACTGGTAAACAATTCACCTGTTTGATGGTTCTTAAGTGGATACAGATACACTTTTAAATCTTTAAAGAATAATTTACCAAAGGCCTCTAAAATACCACCGCTTAAATGACGATAATATTTTTCATCAAAAATCTGAATTAAATTATAAACACCCATAGCTAAAGCCATTCTGGCCTTTGTAAATTGAGCAAAGTATTCCACTAATCTGTAATATTCCTGAAAATTGGTAATCATTACATTTTGACCTAATGAACATAGTAATTCAGCTCTATCTAAAAAGTCACGCTCATTAATTTTGCCTTCAGAACGGAGATTGGCAAGTGTAATTTCAAAAATAATTTTGACATTATTTTTATCAACTGTTTTTTCTGCTAAAAACAGCTCTTTGGCTTTATGATAAATGTCCATATTAACCTTCGTAACAGGTCTGAAACTTCCACGAAGGGCTAAGATGTTCTTTTTATAAAGTTCTTGAGCAGGCAGCAGATTGATGCCATCAGGACCAAACATGACCGCTTCCGTCATACCATTCTTTACCAACTGTAAACTCATCAAACGGTTATCAACATAGGCAAATCGGCATCCGGAAAAGTTAATCATATCTATTTCAATCTGATCTTTCTCTATGTTATCATATAACGATTTTACAATTTCCTTTGGGTCATCATGCATGTAAAAACCTCCAAACAATAAGTTTACTCCAAGAACACCTAATGTTTCTTGCTGTAATTGTGCATTGGTTTGTTTAAAACGGACATGTAAAATAATCTCATTATAATCTTCTAAAGGGTCTAATTGAAATTTAATACCTACCCAACCATGACCTTTAAATTTTTTAGAAAAGTCAATGGTTGCCACCGTGTTAGCAAAAGCGAAAAATAATTTATCCGGGTGTTTATCTCGAGTAATACGGTCTTCCACCAAACTAACTTCATAATTCAGCATTTTACGTAAACGCGATTCACTAACATAGCGATTATCACTCTCAACCCCATAAATGGCGTCACTAAAATCCTTGTCATAGGCAGACATTGCTTTTGCAATCGTTCCTGAGCTGCCACCAGCACGAAAAAAGTTCCTTACAGTTTCTTGTCCGGCACCAATTTCAGCAAATGTTCCGTAAATATTATCGTTAAGGTTAATTTGTAAAGATTTCTGCTTTATAGTCAGAATTTTACTAATTTCTTTGTCTCCTTTTAATTTTAAAGCCATAATTTTTTTATTGACACAAAAATAGAAAAAAAAACAGAGCTAAAATATAAAAAAAGTAAAGCCATTCCTGTTAAAGAAATGGCCTCAAAAAATTAAGAAATTATAAGATTACATGCCTTTTAATTCTGATATTAAAGATTGTATAACACTCTTGGCATCACCAAAAAGCATTGATGATTTGGTATTATAAAATAATTCATTTTCAATACCAGCATAACCAGGATTCATACTTCTTTTATTTATGATAATACTTTTAGCCTTTTCAACATCCAATATAGGCATTCCGAATATTGGGCTGGAAGGATTGGTATGCGCAGCCGGGTTCACTACGTCATTAGCACCAACAACAAAAACCACATCAGTATTAGAAAATTCAGGATTGATATCTTCCATTTCAACCAGCTTATCATAATCTACATTTGTTTCCGCTAATAACACATTCATATGTCCTGGCATACGACCAGCAACGGGGTGAATAGCATATTTAACTGAAATACCTTTACTAACTAATAATTGTTCTAATTCATGGATGGCATGCTGGGCTTGAGCCACAGCCAAACCATATCCGGGAACAATAATAATGCGTTGTGAGTAATTCATTAAAATAGCTACATCACTAACGGTTGTTTTTTTGATAGAACCTGTAATAGTTTGAGAATCAGAACCCGCCATTGGAGCCTCTGAAGATCCAAAACTCCCAAAAATAACATTAACAAGAGATCGGTTCATAGCATTACACATGGCAAATGTTAATATGGTACCCGCTGAACCTACTAAAATACCACCTGTTAGCATGACCATATTACCATATAAGAAACCGCCTAAGGCAGCCGCTAAACCTGTAAAGGAGTTTAATAATGAAATGACTACTGGCATATCTGCTCCACCAATAGGCAATACAAACAAAATACCATAAGCTAAGGCAGCGAAGAATAAAATATACAGGAACAATTGACTTTCAGTTCCTGACCATGCGATAAAACCAGCAAATACAAATATACTGATAATGATAAGGTTATTTAATAAATTATATTTTGGTAATCGTAAAGGTTTATTTAAAGTGCCATTCAATTTTGCCCAGGCAATCATACTTCCTGAAAAGGAAATGCTTCCAATAATAATACCTGCTACAATAGTAGCGGTTGATAAGGTATTGCCTGTATAATGTTCAAATTCTATGAGTCCTATTAGAGCGGCACTGGCACCACCCATTCCATTAAATAAAGACACTAATTCAGGCATTTTGG